>NZ_JBEZKJ010000012.1:0-135984 GCF_040651675.1 Streptomyces sp. NPDC048415
AACCACCACGCGCACGCTGACACGGTGGGCGCTCTCAACGTTCTACGGGCCGGGCTGGCCCGTCGCGACGCCAACCCGGCATAGCGAGAAGCCCCGCCCTTCAGGGCGGGGAGGAGTCACGTTCCGGGTTTGACGCGACGGTCCACGGCTACCCGCGCTGTGTGACGACGACGACTTCCCAACAGGAGCTCTTCCGGTTCCTGGAGGACCGCTTCGCCTGCGCTCAGGCCTGCACCGAGTGTGCACGGGCGTGTGCGCTGCGCGCGAGCCTCATGGATCCGGACGGGCCGAAGGAACAGGACCTCGTACGACGCAAGGGCATCATGTGCGCGGAAGTGTGCGACGCGACCTGCCGTGTGCTGTCCGAGCAGCTCCAGCAGGACGAGAGCGGTATCCGCGTCCAGGTGGAGTGGTGCCGTGCCGTGTGCCTGGAGTCCGCGCATGTCTTCGACCGGTACCCCGGTGCGGAGGACGGGGCGAAGGCATGCCGTGAATGCGCCCAGGTGTGCACGGATTTTCTCGCCACTCTGCGCTGACGGGTTCCCGGACCGGCAGTCACCGCTCCACCGGTGATGTCAACGGCATTCCCAATTTCTGAAACACGTTCTACGGTGTGCGCCGTCAGCTCGGCCTTGGGGAGCCAGGAGGCGCCGTGCATCTCGAATACACGCCGGAGCAGCAGCGGCTGCGCACCGAACTGCGCGGCTACTTCGCCCAGTTGGTGCCCGACAACGCCTACGCCCGGTACGCGGACCCGGCCGCGCAGAAGCGGTTCTACCGCGACACCATCCGCCGACTCGGCACGGACGGCTGGCTGGGCGTCGGCTGGCCCAAGGAGTACGGCGGGCGCGGGCTGAGTCCCATGGAGCAGTTCATCTTCTTCGACGAGGCCGCCCAGGCGGCCGTACCCCTGCCGCTGATGGCGCTGAACACGGTCGGCCCGACGATCATGCAGTTCGGCACCGAGGAGCAGAAGGGCTACTTCCTGCCCCTGATCGTCTCCGGTGAGATCGACTTCGCGATCGGCTACAGCGAGCCCGACGCGGGCACCGACCTGGCCGCGCTCAAGACCAAGGCCGTGCGTGAGGGCGACGAGGCCACCGGCCATTACACGGTGAACGGGCAGAAGATCTGGACGACCAACGGCGACACCGCCGACTGGGTGTGGCTCGCCGTCCGCACCGACCCGGACGCCCCGCCGCACAAGGGCATCACCATGCTCCTGGTGCCGACCTCCGACCCCGGCTACTCGTGCACGATCATCAACACCCTCGCCTCGCACGACACCACGGCGAGCTACTACGAGGACATCCGCGTCCCCGTCTCGCGCCGGGTCGGCGAGGAGAACAAGGGCTGGCGGCTGATCACCAATCAGCTCAACCACGAGCGCGTCACGCTCGCCGCGCACGGCACCATGGCGATCCGCGCCCTGCACGACGTCCAGCGCTGGGCGATGGAGACCAAGCTCGCCGATGGCCGACGCGTCGTCGACCTGCCGTGGGTGCGCCGCCTGCTCGCGCGGACCCACACCAAGCTCGACGCCATGAAACTCCTCAACTGGCAGATGGTGAACGCCGTCCAGGAAGGCACGCTGACTCCGCAGGACGCCTCCGCCGTCAAGGTCTACGGCTCCGAGGCGCGCCGGGACGCGTACGCCTGGCTGATGGAGGTCGTCGCCGCCCCCGGCGTCCTCAAGGAAGGCTCCGCGGGCGCGGTCCTGCACGGCGAACTCGAGCGCGGCTACCGGTCGGCGGTGATTTTCACCTTCGGTGGCGGGAACAACGAGATCCAGCGCGAAATCATCTCGTGGATCGGTCTGGGGATGCCGCGGGTACGGCGTTAGCCTGCTGGTGTGGAGGCCTTCCAGGCGAGTGACCCAGGGCTGTTCGGTCCCGACTCGGTGACCTGGCAGATGCACCGTCAGGGGGCCCCAAACTTCGGCATACTCGCGGACATGACGCAGGACGATGTACAGCGTGCCCGCGAGTACCGGCGGCTGTCGGACGCCAAGGGCGGCACGAGCATTGAGGACCAGGGCGCCGACAACGGGGATGCGGCCGACGACCAGGGCTGGGAGCTCGGCGAGCCCTACGTCGACGACGGCCTGAGTGCGAGCCGCTACGCAAGGAAGCGCCGCGACGACTTCGACCAGCTCGTCGAGGACCTGAAGAGCGGACCCACCGGACGTGAGAGCCGCTTCGGAGCCGACATCCTGATGCTGTGGGAGTCCTCCCGGGGATCCCGCCGTGTCGGCGAGTGGGTGTCGTTCATCGAGCTGTGCGAGGAGAAGGGCGTACGGATCTGGGTCACCACCCACGAGCGTCTGTACGACCCCGCCAACGGCCGTGACCGCAAAGCCCTCATCGATGACGCCGTCGACAGCGAGTACGAGTCGTACAAGACGCACCGCCGCGTCTCCCGCACCACCCCGAAGGAGGCCCGGAAGGGCCGTCCGCACGGCGAGGCACCGTACGGGCTGAAGCCCGTCTACAACGAGCGGACAGGCAAGCTGGTCACCTGGGTTGAGGACACGACGCGCAGCATCGTCCCCCGCGAGCTGTTCCGGATGCTGGAGGCCGGCCACGCTGTCAACGACATCGAGCGCAAGTTCCGCAAGCGCGGCTTCACCAACCGCAGCGGTCGCCCGTTCACCCACGGCCACCTGCGCCGCATGGCGGTCATGCACTCGTACGCAGGCCTGCGGCACCACAACGGCAAGGTGTACGACGGGGTGTGGGACGGTCTCGTGACGCCCGAGCGGTTCTGGAACGTCTACCGACGCGTCACCGACCCCGGCCGGGTCACCTACCGCGGCGGGGGAGCGCGCCACGTTCTGACGGCCGCGCTGATGTGCAGCCGCTGCGACATCCACCCGAGCGTGAGGCAGCAGGGAGACCGGCAGCCCGTCTACCGGTGCAAGCGATGCGGAATGAAGATCCAGAAAGCAGCGGTCGACGACCTGCTCATCGGCAGCGAGATCGAGGATCGCAACGGCAGGATGAAGCCCCGGCCGGGCGTGCTGCTGGAGTACCTGGCCCGTGACGACATCTACGACCTGTTCGCTCGCCCGGCCGGGGACGGCGAGGAACTGGGCCTCGTGCGTGCACGGTTGGCCCAAGCGCGAACAGAGCGGCAGGAATTCCGGCAGGCGACGGCCAAGAACGTGTCCCAGGCACTAGTCATCGCCAACTCGCTGGAGGAGAAGGAGAAAGAGATCCAGGCGCTCGAGGACCGGGAAC
Source organism: Streptomyces sp. NPDC048415 (assembly GCF_040651675.1). Taxonomy (NCBI): domain Bacteria; kingdom Bacillati; phylum Actinomycetota; class Actinomycetes; order Kitasatosporales; family Streptomycetaceae; genus Streptomyces; species Streptomyces sp. NPDC048415. Next base: position 3,240 of record NZ_JBEZKJ010000012.1, read on the forward strand.
GGGAGCTCACCGTGCCGTCCTCGGTGCTCAGCATCATCCGGCCGGGCACTGATGTGTGGCAGTCCTGGCACGAAGCGCCCATCAGCGCCCGCCGGGAAGTGGCGCGGACCTTCATGCGGCCGGATCTGCTCGGCCGTCCCTACATCTTGCCCACCCAGGCGCGCGGGCGGTACCAGCCGATCGCTGAGCGCATCGAGTGGCGTCACTGAAGGGCGCCGCCCGCAGAAGCGCCGGCGCGGCGCGGCCCGCAAGGGGCCACGCCGCGGAGTGGTCAGTGGCCGAGGCACAGGGGCAGTTGGGGGAGTGCCTGTGCGTCCGGGCAGAGGACGACCGTGGGTGTGCTGGTGGTGTCGCTGGCTGACGGTGGCGGTTGAAGCGTGGGGTCGCCTGTCGGCGTAGCCGATGACGTACCCGGTGGGACCGGCGAGGCCGGGGGAGACACGCTCGCGGACGGACGGCCCGTAGGTAACGGCGATGTCGTGACGGTCTCGGCATCGCCCGCCGGCGTCCGCGGCCCGAAGCGGCTCGAGTGCGATTTCGCAAGCCCAGGATGCGCCATTGAAGGGTCAGCCTCCGGCAGGCTTGGTGCCGAGCTGAGGGTGTGGGGAAGTGCATCGTCAGGCAGGCCGGGGAGACTCCCGTCCGGCGTGGCTATCAGCGCGGCAACCGCCGCCGCTGCCGCGAAAGCGGCCGTCCCTGCTGCTGCCATGTGCCGCTGATGACGGCGGCCCTTGACGAATGCGGCGAAGTTCCCGCCGCGGTACAGGGACAGGTGGCGTTTGCGGCGTACCGGAAATTCCGCTGGAAAAGTCTTCTGTGCGTCCTCCCTTTCGGTCAGGTTGACCTCCGCGCGGGACCTTCCCATGGCGCGGAGTATGCGTTCACAGTCGCGCTCGACGCGTAGCTGAGTGAGCTGCCAGCTGAGTTGCCTCAGCCGCCGGAAGAGCAGATACACGATCAGAGCACTGGCGCCGAGTGCGCACGCGAGAATGATCACCATGATCCTCATCCCCTACGAGCAGCACGCGGTTGAAATAGATGTGTGATGCAGGAGTAGAGAGTGCGTCAATGTTGGACTACCTATGACGCATAAATGCGGATCGTGACCAGCCCGTGACCTAGCTCTGGGGAAGGCCTAACTAGGCGCTACGATCACCATTTTGACGGCCCGTCGGCTCCTTGGGTGTGTCGTCGTCTGCGTCCGACTCCAGCTCCTCTGCCAGCGTCCTGAGCAGGAGCGCCTTTTCCCTCTTGGAGCGCGGCCGCTCGTCCAGCGCCTTCAGGATCAATTCGACCTGGTACTGGGGGAGTTCGGCGAGGACGTTACGGTCCGGCTTCAGGGGCTGGGGCGCGGTGGCGGAGCGCTCCATCTCGCGCAGGATCTCGACCGCTTGCTCCCGGCCGGTTTCGGTCAGGCGGTCGGCGCTGATGCCGAGGGTGTGGCACATCTGGGCGAGGGTTGAGTCCGGCGCGATGACGGGGGTGTTCGAGTCCTTGCGCCAGCCGCGCTCGATCTGGCGCCATCTGCTGCCTGAGAACTTGATCTCCATGCGTGCGGCCGCCGCCTCCGGGCTGAGGCCGGCTGCTTCCCGCACGAGGCGGATCAGCGTTGCCTCTGCCGGCGGTGGGGGTGTCGCCGGTGCTCCCATGACCGTCTCTCCCCTCCCCTACGTGTTGGACTTTCTTGGACTGTACCGGACCCATTCGTCCCTATGACTAGGGCTCCACACACAACCTGCACACACGGAACGGAGCTCGGTGAGCTCCAGTACAAGACTTGAAGGGCAAGTCAAAAAAAGTGAGAGTCGCTCGCTCGTAAAAGCTTGTACTGTCAGAGCCAGTCACATACAGTCTGGTACATGAGAACTCCCGTAGATCCCAAGCGGCTTAGGCGACGCCGGGTGGAGGCGGGTCTGAGTCAGAACGCACTCGCACTCCAGGTCGGCGTCACCAAGCAACTGGTGTCCGCTGTGAGCCTCGGCAAGGCGAACTTCTCCCCGCAGACCCTGAAGAAGGTCGCGGAGGTGCTCGGCTGCGAGATCGCCGACCTGGTCCCCGAGGACGACGACGAATTCGAGGCCCTGAGCCGCGGGACGGCCGCGTCATGACCGACACCGAGCGCGCCGCCTACATCCGCAGCGTCGTCGACAGCGCACCGTGCCCCAGCGCCGAGGACGCAGACCGAGTGCGGGCGCTCCTGCCGCTGCGCGGCTGCACCGTCACACGGCGCCGACGCGTCCGCGGCAAAGCGGCCTGATGCGCTTCCTGTTCAACGCCGTCTGCGGCTGGGTGTGCGACGCCTGCGGCCACCGCAACCCAGTCCTGCGGATGGCCTGCCGCCGGTGCCGTACGGCCAGACCGCTCGGCTCCTGAAACGCACTGAGGGCCCGCCAGACGCCCCTGGCGAGCCCTCGGCCCACCCGCCCATCACCTTGAGAGGAAGTAGGTGGACCCGATGCGAACCAGCATCGCACACACCGACCGACCGCCGGCCCTGTCGGCGTTCGTTCCCCCGCTCGACATCGCCCGCGAACAGGCGCGCCGGACCCTCCGCGAGGCCAACGCCCTCGACATGGACACCGCCGACTCGATCACCGTCGCCGGCGAGTTCGGCGCGCTGCGCGAAACGCTCCGTCAGGTTCTCGCCGCGCTCGACGTCGACGATGCCAAGGCGGCGCCCGACCCGCAGGACCGCCCCGAGACGATGACCGTCCGGGTCTGCGACCGGGGTTCCGGACGCGACTACGTCGGCGTCACCATCCGCACGATCACCATCCCCGCGGTCTGCCCTGTCTGCGGCGGCCCGCGCGGCGTGGACACTCTGCGCAGCGAGCGCCTCCCCGAGGACGGCGAGTCGTACACGGTCTCCCGCTGGGACAACCCCTGCGGGCACGTCGACCTTTACGCCGACGTACTCCGCGAGGCCCGCGCGTACTCGGGAAGCGGAGACCGCCGTGCCTGAGCCGCTGTCCACCGAGTACCTGGCCCGCACCCAGAAGGTCATCCTCAGTCTGCCGAAGGGCCCTTGGGAGGTCGAGCCCAGCGAGCACGGCCTGCCCGACCAGGTCGGCCCGATCTGCTTCCTGGAGACGTGGTCCGACAGGGAACGAGTGCCTGTCGTCGAGTTCATCGCCTTCGCCCGCGAGGCCCTTCCCAGGTACTTCGGTGAAGTCGCACGCCTCACGGACCAGGTGCGCGTGCTCGAGCGACGCATCCGCGTCCTGCAGAGTGCGCAGGCTGGTGTCCGCCATGTCTGACTCCCGTGCCTTCCCCTGGGCCGTCGAGCTCGACGCCGACCAACTCGCCGCCTTTATCGAGGACTTGTGGGGCGCCGCCTCAGGCGACAGCGACCTCGACACGCTCGCCGCGATCGAGACGATCATCGCCGAACACCGCCCCGAGGACGTCCAGACAGCCCCCTGCCCGCTCAAAGAGCGCGAGCTGGACGTACTCAGGCGGCTCGCCAACGGCCAGACGTACCAGAGCATCAGCGCCGAGCTGCACATTGCGCTGAGCACAGTCCGCCGTACCTGCACCGACATCTACCACCGGATCGGCGCGACGAACCAGGTTCAGGCGGCAGCCATCGCCGGTCAGCAGGGATGGTTGCCCGATCTGCGCACGCCCCGCTTTTCCCCGGAGCTCCCGGGGACCAAAAGCCCTCGGGCCTGGCAGGCCTACTACCGCGAATGTGTCCAGCAGATGCGTGAGCAGCCCGGCGTGAAGGTGCGGATCGGCCCGTACGGCACGTACAGCGGCGCACACAACGCGGCCTGGCGGATCAATAAGGGCCTGCTGAAAGAGGTTCAGCCGGCAGGGGCCTTCTCCGCCTCCGCTGTTGTTGACGGCCACGGCCAGTGGGTCGTCCTCGGCTGCTACCTCGGCGACCCCACTGACACGACGGAGACCACGTCATGACCCCCACGACTCATGCCGTCATCGCCGCGGACGGCGAACTCACCCACCACCACGGCGAACCCGACTGGGACACGCTCGTCGGCGTCGAAGGCAAGGCTCGCGTCAACCTGCCCCGCCTCCTCGTGGCTGGCTGGGTCAACGACGTCGGTCTGCGGTATCCGGACCGGTTCCCGCGCAACATCACCGGCTCATGTGTGCTCGCCGCGCTCGGAGCGCCCTTGCAGCCGTACGCCGGACCGGTCGTCTTCACCGGCTGGCACCCGGACAACACTGCGCTCGGCCTGCTGGAGATCTGCTCTCTGCCGGAGCCCGTCGACGTGCTGGACACCGTGCACGGCGACGTCCTCAAGGCCCTCGCCGGGCAGACGCCGCGCGATCTGTCCCCGAGCTGGGCCGAGCAGATGCGCGAGATCGCCGAGCACGTTCGCACTGCTCCCACTCCCACGCTGACCGTGCGGACGGTGAAGCGGTGAACGACCTCCACTGCCGTCTCGCCTCCTATCAGCGCAAAGCCAGAAAGCCGTGATGACCACCCGCCCGGCGTCAAAGCCGACCGTCGCCGCCCTCGGGAGGCCGGCCACCGCGGTAGCCAAGGCAGCCGAGGAGCCACACCGTTCGGCTCCGGTGACTCTGCCTGCGCCGGGCGGGGTCCCGACTACCCGTACGGCGTCAAAGCCGTCCTCCTACGCCGCACCAACGGCAGCAGAGGAAGCCAAGGCAGGAGAGGGACCTTCATACCGTTCCGTCCCGCAGACCCTGCCTGCGCCGTACGGGCCCACTCACCCCCGCAGGCATACCGGCGGACACCCCCGAGATGTACCGCCCGTACGGCGCGCGCATCCAGCGCACGCCCTCGGAAGGATGACGATGCCCGACAACACCACTGCCCGCGAGGGTGATGAGCAGCAGGCCGCCGAGTTCCGAGCGGCCGTCGCCCGCGCACTGGCCGCAGAGGGCCGACGTGCCTTTACGTCCGAGACCTACACCAGGGAGGGCATGTTCGCTGCACTCCGCGAGATCAGACGCAGCCAGGACGGAGACCCGCACGTCGAATTCATCGGTCAGGTGGCGCGCTTGCTGGCCGTCGACATCGCCGGAGTGGTCGACGTCGCCCCGAAAGACATCGCCAGCGTCCTGATGGCGGCTGGGGGAGCGGTCGGCGTGCTCGCCGAGCTACACGGTCTGCGAGGGACGACGGTGTCCGGCGTTCTCCAGTACGCCGCCGACGAGCTCGACCTGCAGGCGAAGGCCGGTGAGCAGTCGTGAGCCAGGACTACGAAGACTTCGCTCTGCGGATGCTGGAGGCACGCGGATTCAAGGGCATCCGAGCCGACGAGTGGTCCCAGCAGAGGGCACTCGACCACCTTCGGGAGCAGCGACGCCGCTATGCCAGCGACCCCGGCGTGCAGAGGAAGGGAAGGCTCGGCGCGATTCTCGCCCAGCAGCTCGCCGAACAGACCGGCGTCGCCGCTGCGGACATCGCCGCTGTACTCCTCAACGCGGGCGCCAAGATCGCCTCACTCGTCATGCTGCCCGGGCTCGACGTGCCGGACGTCGGTGAGATCTTGCAGTGCGCCGGCGACGACCTCGACAGGCAGGCGCGCGGCGGTGAGACGTCGTGACCCAGCCCGCCTTCCACATCACCGTGCACGGCACGCCGGGCCCTCAGGGATCCAAGACCCGCAACGCGGCCGGTGCCCTCTATGAGTCGTCCGCCAAGGTCAAGCCGTGGCGCGAGGCGGTCAAGCACGCAGCCCTCGACGCCCTCGCCTACGACCAAGAGTGGAAACCGCTCAACGAGCCCGTGTGCGTCGACGTGACCTTCACGCTCCAGCGACCGAAGAGCCACTACGGCACCGGCCGGAACGCGGGCCGGCTGAAGGCCTCCGCACCGGACTTTCCAACAAGCAAGCCCGACCTCGACAAGCTGATCCGTTCGACGCAGGACGCCCTGAAGGACGCGGGCGTGCTCGTCGACGACAGCGTCGTCGCCAGCCTGTCGTCCGGCAAACGGTTCGTGCTCACAGGGGCGGACGCCCTCCGCAATCCCGGCGCCGTCATCCGCGTCTGGCGTCTGAACAACCCCACCAAGGAGGCGTCATCGTGACGCAGTTGAAGTTCGACGCACGAGTCAGCGCGTCAGCACAGGAGGCGCTGGAGTCGCACGTCCGGCCGCTGTACGACCAGCCCGGCAGCCGCCGCATGGCCATCGTCGAGTTCGCTCACATCGAGCGGATCGAGCCCGCGCCCGGCACCGAGAAGGAGCCGAGCGTCAAGGTCCGCATCGTCGGCCTGGAGCTGCCGAACAAGGAGCAGGAGCCGGCCGTCCGCGAGGCGCAGCGCTTCCTCCACCTCCAGCGGACCGCCCGGGGAACCCTCGACGACGAAGGGCAGCTGGAGCTTTCCGAGTCCACGCTTCGCCTGACCGGCGGGATGCTCGCCTTCATCGAGACCGCCCGGCTCCGCGCGGGCCTCGCCCACTGGCGGGAGTACGCCCAGCGCCTGGTGCACGGACCGGATCTGACGGTCACAGAGGTCCGGCACGAGATGCAGGCACTCGCCGAAGGCCTCGGCGCCGTCCTCAACACCGCCCGCGACCACGACGACGACGCCTGAACCATACGGCGCTCATCGGGCGCCGATGACCCAACCCCACTGCCCCTGAAGGGAGGTGACCCCATGTCTCAGCGCGTCCGTGTTCCGCTGCGTGTCGTGGTCGGCTACTACGCCGACGCCGTGCTGCCCGTGTACGTGAAGATCGCGGGACTGTCCCGTCGGGAAAGCGGCTGTGAGGCTGGGGTCACCTACCTTTCGGGGCTGCTCGGCCTGTCCCGGTCGACCGTTGAGCGGGCCCTGACGCAGCTGATGCGCCCGGCACCCGACGACGACGTCGCCGAGGTCACCAGCTACCGGCGGACCCACCGCGGCGGCCGCGGGCACACCGCCGTACGCCGCGTCCGGGTGGCCGCGCGGGCAGAGCACGGGGCGTGGGTCCCCACCCGGGCCGCTGAAGCGCTCAGCCCACGCCAACTGCGTACGTACGCCGCGCTCGCATACGCCACCGCGACTGGGCACCACCTCACCCTCGCCGAACTGGGCCAGGTGCTACGGCACCGGTCCGGGCAGAAGGCCGGCGAGCCCCTCGACCCGCGGTCGGTGCGGCGCATCCTCACAGGCCTCGAAGACCTGGGATGGATCAGTGTGGACCGGAGGGCGGGATACCGCGGCCGCCACCTCTACACCGTCCACGACGAGCCAACCCACCAGACACTGACTGCGGACGCTGATGAGGGATCGGGTGCGGATCTTGGTGAGGGATCCCTCGCGTCTAAGGAAGACCACGAGACTGACTCACCCGATGATCCGCCCCGTGCCGCCTTGGACATCCGCCGTAGGCGAGAGCAGGTAGTAGCGCGAGGCCCTGTGGATAACCCGGACCGGGTTCCGCTTCCAGCCGTGCAGCGCCGCGCGTACACGGGGCCTGAGCTGACTCTCGCTCCGCGGATCTGGGAAGTCCTCGAGCCGGTGAAGGTGCTGCTGGCCGGGCTGTCGCCGTACGTCGTCCGGGAGGCGGCCCGGGAGATCGGCCGTCAGCTCAACGCGGGCGAAGACGGTGAACGGCTGCGGCAGCGGCTGGAGTTCCGGTTCGCGTCCACCGAGGACATCCGCAACGCGGGCCGGTGGCTGCTCAAGGCGGCCCTGAAGCCACCCGAGCGTCGCCCGTCCCGGTGCGGCCTCGCCGACTGCGACGGCGGTGTCATGCGCTACAGCGGCGCCCCGTGCAAGGCCTGCGCCGAGCTGACCTGCCATCCGCCGCCTAGGCCCCCCGAGCCGCTCGGGAGGCCGACGTGAGCGACGTGCCGTGCCCCGCGACGCACCAGCTGATCCAGCTCGCCGCAGCGACCCGCCCTGACTGGTCGACGGACCAGCTCCGCGACGTTCTCGCCCAGGCCCGGTGCGCGGACATGAGCTGGGGCCGCGTCCTGGTCGCCGTCGCCCAGCTGATCGCCGACCCCGACGCAGAACCCCCCGACCTGCTCGCGCAGGCCCCAGAGCCCTGGCGGCGCCGCCGCCAGCCCGCACCCGAGACAGCACAACGCGGGGCCGCCGCTGCACGCGCGGCCCTCCACCACTCCGAAACCGACTGAACCTGAAGGGAGGCGATGGCGATGACCGCAACCGTGCACATCAGCCGTCGCACGACCCCGCACCACCCGCTCACAGCGCTCCGCGCCCGCTGGGACGTCTTCCAGCTGCGCCACAACCCGCGCGTGCAGACCGTCACGTTCCAGCGCCTGCACGACACGCTGCCCCTCGACGACCCCGACCGGCACGCCATGGAATCCCCGGCCCTCGAGCGTGCCCTCCAGCAGCTCGCCGCCGACCACGGTGACCTGGTCACGCCCGCCGACGGCGGCACCCTGGCCCGCGACGCCGACCGCGAACAGAACCTGCTCGCCACCTGCGATGCCTGGTTCCGCGACAGCCACGGCCCCGAACACGCCTGGGATCCACGCACCGTCGCCTCGTACGACCGTCTGATGGCCGGCGTCCGCATCTGCTTCCACCCGGCAGGGGGTGCAGCGTGACGACGGCACTCGTGAGCCACAAGGCGCACGTTCTGACCCGCAAGCGTCTCTCGGAGCGGCTGCGTGAATTCGTGCTGCAGGTACCCGCCGAGGTCCGTCTCACGCCCGCGGCCTGGGGCGACGGCACTGCCTGGTGCGTCATGGTGCTCGGCTCTGACCGGCGGGAAATCCCGGCAGCCGGTCACACACGCCAGATCGCCCGTCTGATCCGGAAGGCGTTCCCCGAGGCCGACTGGACCCGCCCCCAGAACTATGCCCCGGCCACCGGAGTACTCACCGAGCACGTCATGCCGATGCCCCCGCAGACAGCCGGCCGAGCTCCCGGGATGCCCCTCCAGCCCCTGCCGCGCACCTGGACGGACCACAGCAGCATCGCCCGCACCGCACGGAAATGCCCGGGCCAATGGGTGTTCGTGCAGTCCTACGGATCCTTCGACTCGGGGCGCCGTGCGGCACAGCGCATCCGCAACGGGGAAGGCCGAAGGGGCGCTTACGCGCCGAGCGGCAGCTTCGAACCCGTGTGCACACCCTCGGCATCCGGCGCCACCGTCTGGGTGCGCTACACGGGCGCCCCTCGCGGCGGGAGCGAGCGGTGAATCCCCAGGACTACGCAGTCAGCGAGGCGCAGGCGGAGAACCGTCTTCTGCGTGAACTGGTGGCACAGCTCACCGATCGGCTCGACGACCTTCAGCGGGCCAACGAAGGCGCCTACCGGGAGCTCGCGGAGGCCACCGGCGGCGCCCGCTTCGACCCGAGCCAGCCCTTCCCGCCCGGGCCACCTCGCATGCTCGGCCAGCTGCCCCGGCCATGGCCGTCAAGGAGGACGCTGTGATCGGGTTCGTCTACCTCTCCTTCGGCATCGCCGGCACCGCGGCGTGCGCCTACTACGTCGCACCCGCTGCCCGAGGCCTTCACCGGCATGTCCTGCCCAAGTCGTCGCTCCGCGCAGATGCCGCCCGTCTCGACGCAGAGAACGCAAGCCTCGCCTGCGACATCGGGCACCTGCTCATTCAAGTGCAAGCCGCGAGGCGAGAGCGGGACGACAACGCCAAAGCCCTGCGCCAGGCGCTCGAGCGGATCGGCGACCTGGAGCAGCAGCTCGCCAACCACGACGAAACGCAGGCCGAGAACCTCCAGCTGAGCGCCGACCTCGCCAACGCCCGCGCCATGCGGCAGAAGCTCACCGGCCCCAGCCCCGCCGACGACGCGAGCGCCCTGCCCGACTACGCGCAGGAGTTCGCCAACCAGACCGCATCAGCGTGGCGCGCCAGCGCCTGACACAAACTCCGCCCGCCGCCCGGATGTCACCGGCCCGGCGGCGGGCGGCACCAACCCCAAGGAGAACCGCCCCATGCACCGACCCCTGACCCGCACCCGCGCCACCGTGGCGGCCGCCGCCGCACTGCTCACCCTCGGCCTGCTCGCCGGCTGCAACAAGAAAGCCGCCGAGCCCTTCAAGGACGCGCCCCGCTCCGGCCACGACAACGGCAGCGCAGCCGACTTGATCCGCATGCCCGACGGCTTCACCAACGCCGCCACCAAGTGCGACCACGGCAACCGGATCTACATCGCCTACCACGGCGACTCGTCGTACGCGTCCCTCGCGGTCGTGCGGAACGACCCCACCTGCAACTGAACCCGCTGCTCCAGCACAGGCACCAACAGCTCCGCACCAACACCCCAAGGAGAACAATCATGTTCGACCGATTCAAGAAGCCCGCACCCGCCCCGTCCCACACGACCGTGGCCGTACCCCCGCTCACCGGCGTCCCTGCCGGCCTCGTATCGCTGGCCAAGACCGCAGCCGTGTCGCTGGAGAAGTGCGGCCTGACCGGTCAGCGCGCCGCCGTCTACCTGGTGGTCGACCGCTCGTACTCCATGAAGGACTACTTCGCGAACGGCAGCGTGCAGCACCTCGCGGACCAGGTCCTCGGCCTGTCCGCGAACCTCGACGACGACAGCACCGTGCCTCTGGTGATGTTCGACAGCCGCCCGTACCCGGTCGTCGAGATCAGCCTCGACCGCTACGAAGGCGTCGTCGCCGAGCAGCACCGGATGCACGGCGGCGAGCCCACGATGGGCGGCACCCTGTACACGACGGCGATGACCACGGTCATCGAGCACTACCGCGACAGCTTTGCCACCGACCCCGCTCTCGTCATCTTCCAGACCGACGGGGACCCCCAGGACCAGGACGCGGCCCGGCTGCAGCTCGCCACCGCCTCCAAGCTGCCCATCTTCTGGAACTTCCTCGGCTTCGGCCGCAGCAAGGTCGCCTTCCTCAACCAGCTCGACAAAATGGGCGGCCGCCTCGTCGACAACGCCTCCTACTTCCACGCCGGAGCCGACCCGAAGGGTCTCGCCGACGCAACCGTCTACGACGGCATCACCAAGGAGTTCGGCGCCTGGCTGGCCGCCGCCCGGGCCAAGAACCTGCTGCCGTGAACGGCTGCCCGTACTGCGGTGAACCCTTCCCGTGCCTCAAGCACGGCGCCCGCTACACCACTTCGTCCACGGAGGAGACCATGCCTTCCACCCCGAACACGTCACTGCCCAGGTGACCGGCGGTGACCAGCTACAGCGGGCAGGTCCCCGATACGCACCGGCGCAGCCTCGACTGGCAGGAACAAGCGGCCTGCCACCACGACGGTGAGCTCTTCTTCGACCCTCGATTCGAGTACATGGCGCGCGCGATATGCAGCCGCTGCCCCGTCCGCGTCGAGTGCCTGGCAGCCGTCCTCGAAGCCGAGCGCGGAGAGTCCCGGGACCGCAGGCACGGCATCGTCGCCGGCCTCGGCCCCGGGGAGCGGTGGCGCATCGACCCTGAGGCCAACCGCAACGACCTCATCGCCTCCGAAGGCACCCCGCCCGCGTGCGGGACCTACCAGGCCCTGATGCGCCATTTCTCTCTGGGCGAGCCGGTCGATCCGGTCTGCCGCAGCGGCGACACGCGACGGCACGCGGCGTCTACCGACTCCAGGTCTCGCAGGAAGGCGCCCCCCAAGGCCGCCAAGGCCGTCAGGCCCGCACCCCAGAAACCCGCACTCAAGGATCCGGCACCCGTTACTCCGAAACCCGCACCAGCGAAGGCGAAGGCGCCGAAGCCATGCGTGCGCGGACGGACGCCGAAAGAGCGCCACGTGTACCGGCTGTGGTCGCAAGGCCTGTCCGACGTGGACATCGCCCGCCGTGCAGACCTGAGCACACCGGCCGTACGCCGCATCCGTGACGTCCTCGGCCTGCTCCCCAACCGACTGAAGGCGGCATCGTGACCACGCTCAGCACCATCGCCTTCGCGACAGCCCTGGTCGCGGTACTCGCCCTGGCCTTCAACGCCGGCGACTCCTGGTTCTGCGCGCTGATCGCCCTGGCCTGCCTGACCGGCGGCTGCGACGCCGTGTACCGAGGCCTGGACCTGTGGGCCTTCGTATTCCTCCTGTCCGGCACCGGGTTCACCGGAGCCGCCGTCCACGCCGCGATCAACAAGCCCCGCAGGCAACAGCCGAGATGACACCCAGTCAGATCTTCTCCGTGGCCGCGATCGGCGGTCTGGCCGCACTGATCGGCCTGATCGCCTTCGTCGCCCTCGCCGTGGCCTGCTACCACGCCGTCACCCGCATCCACGACCAGTACGAGGCGCGCCAAGAACGCCGCCGCCACCTCAAGACCTGCCGCGCCATCGACGAGCTCGGCACCACCGCACACCCCACCGACCAGTAAGGACCGTCACCTCCCATGCACTACGGATCCCTCGCCGCCACCGGCGCCACCCTCACCATCGGCGGCATCGTCCTCGACCAGGTCTGGCTTGTCGGCATTGCTGCCGCCCTGATCGTCGGAGGCGCGCTCCTCATCCGCATCGGCTTCCGCCGCGGCAAGACCCCGCAGGACATCTGATGGCCGCCCCCCGCGCCTGGTGGGCAGGCAACAGACGCAACGTCGCCCTCGCGGCGGTGCCCCTGCTCGGCGCCGCCGTGTGGGCCATCGAGCACGCAATAGCCACCGCCGTGGCCTTCACCGGCCACGGCAACTCGATGGCCCTCGCCTGGCTCGTGTCCTTCCTGCTCCTGTGGTGGATCCCGCTCTCCTGGATGGAGAAGCCGGCCACGACGACCGCCCGCCAGCAGCGGATCCTCGACGAGCTCGTCGTCACCGTCCAAGTCCCGGCCTACAACGAGGACGAACCCGCGCTCCGCGACTGCCTCCAGTCCGTCTTCGATCAGTCCCGCCCCGTGGACCGGATCCGCGTCGTCGACGACGGCAGCATCAACAAGTCGACGAACACCCTGATCACCTACGACGCCACGAAGGCCTGGTTCCTCGAGGAAGCGAGCCGCCGCGGCATGCACGGAACCTGGGACCGCACCGTCAACCGCGGCAAACGGCACGCACAGATGCACGTCCTCGCGGACGACCCCGGCGACATCTTCGTGACCCTCGACTCGGACTCGATCCTCGACCGCGAGGCCGTCGCTGAAGGCCTCAAGCCGTTCCGGGATCCGAAGGTCCAGTCCGTCGCCGGATGCGTGATCGTCCTTAACTCGCGGACCAACCTGCTCACCAGGGGGCTGTGCATGCTCTATACCCCCTTTACCAGAGGCTTCCGCTCCGCCCAGTCCGTGATGAAGCGCGTCATGGTCAACAGCGGCACCCTCGCCTTCTACCGGGCCGACGTCGTCCGCTCCCATGCAGGGATCTACGAGAACGAGACGTTCCTCGGCCGCCCCATGCAGATGAACGACGACAGCATGCTGACGATGTACGCCATGCTCGCCGGCGACACCGTGCACCAACCGTCGTCCATCGTGTTCACGCTCGTGCCGGAGACCTGGAAGCACTACCGCAACCAGTCCATGAGGTGGATGCGCGGAACCTTCGTCCGCACCTTCTGGTGGATGAAGTACATGCCGCTCAACGGCGCCGGATTCTGGATGCCCGTCGCCGAGCTCCTCCAGCTGCTGCTGTCTGTCGTCATCCCGGTCGCTCTGGTCGCTGACCCCGTCCAGCGGGCCCACGCAAGCTCCCTGGTCTGGTCCGTGGTCCTGGTCGCCCTCGCCATGAACTGGCTCATCGCCCTCAGGTTCTTCATGGTCGCCCGCGACGACGAGCCGCTGTCCTTCCACATCTGGCTCGTGCTCCTGGCCCCGCTCGCCGGCCTCTGGCGGATGTTCGTCCTGCGCCCGATGCACCTGTACGCGATGTTCACGTGCTGGAAGGTCAACGACTGGGGCACGCGCGGCGATGGCGTCGAGGTCGCCGCGGCGGCGGCCGTCGAGAACGCTCCGGTCCTGCTGCCGGATGACGACACCGTACGGATCCCCCGCCCCTCGGTCGCAAAGCTCCTGGACCCCGAGACCGAGACGACGCTCACGATCCCCATCCCACGCCAGCGCGAAGCCTGGTCGCCCCTGCCCGAAGGAACCACCCGATGATCAGGAACACCGAGAAGGACGCCAAGGACCCGGCAAATGCCCTGCTCTTCGTCGCCGCAAGCATGGGCCCCGGGGGCAGCAGCCAGGCCATCGCTGAACAGGAGAGCGCCGGACAGGCGCAACTCGTGAACTCCGAGTGCCTTCCTACGGACCTGAACAGCGACGAGCAAGCCACCTTCGAGGCCCTCGGCATCGTCTTCGACGGGCCCGTCCAAGGCGACCCGCTGTTCCAGTACGCGTATCTCCCCGAGGGGTGGACGAAACGGCCGGCGGACCACGACATGTGGTCGTACGTCCTCGACGAGCTGGGTCGTCGCCGCGTGAGCGTCTTCTACAAGGCGGCCTTCTACGACCGGCGCGCGCACATGAACGTCGTGTCCGTCTCCGGTTACGTCGACCACTGCGTCCAGAGCAGCAGCGACATCATCACCGACGACACGTGGGCTACCCCGGCCGCAGTACTCGAAGCCGCACGGGAGGGCGCGAAGCGGTACGCCAGGCGGGAGGAGCAGTCCCGCGAGTACCGGGACGCATCGGAGGAGACGGCGAAGCGCGAGGCGTACGAGGCACTCGTGGCCCGATTCGAGACGGCGGCCCAGGCATGAGCAAAGACAGCACGCCCAGGGGCGCCCGCCCGCTCGGCCCCGCCGACTGGACTCCGCAGCACTACCGCGGCAACGGCCTCCAGCCCTTCGACATCATCGACGCCTTCGAACTCGACTTCTACGAGGGCAACGCCCTGAAGTACCTGCTCCGGTGGCGGAAGAAGAACGGCATCGAGGACCTGGTCAAGGCCCGCACCTACATCCAGCAGCTCATCGACCGCGAGCAGGCCGCCCAGCCGTCCAAGGAGCCGTCCTCGTGAGCGACAGCGCGCACCCGACCCTGGCCACCTTCCTCGTCCACCGTGACCACGACGTGAGTGGCATATCCGGGACGGGAGTTGTGGCCGAGGGCGTCCAGTTCTCGGACGGCTGGGTCGTCACCCACTGGCTCGACCAGGCGCCCATGTGGGAGCCGAAGACCGACGTGTGGCACCACAAAGGCACCGGCCCGGTCACGAAGATCCACGGCCACGGCGGCTCCACCCGCATCGTGTGGGCCGACGAAACTAAGCAGCGCGCAGTCTTCGGAGCTGGCATCGCCGAGATCTACGACGTGCCCGCAGCCATGCTCGGCCCTGAGGTGGAACACGAGTACCTGCGCCGACAGATCGCCCGCGCGATCCAGGGCGTCCAGGACGGGCAGGCGGCGCCGGTCGAGGTCGGTGACGAGCGGATCGTCGACGCGGTCCTGCCGATTGTCGAGCAGGTCCTCGCCGAGCGGGACCGGTGGCGCGACACGGCCGGCCGGGCCCTCGCGCTCGCGCACCGTTGGCAGGACGCCCACGGTTCATCCAACTTCCTCGTGCGGGCCGCCGGCGCGGAGCTCGCGGACGTCCTCGGCGACGCCGCGGGCGAAGGCGGGGAGTTGGCAGCAGCTGAGTGCTCCGCGGAGCACCACGACACCGGCTACTGGCGGACACGCCAGTGCATCCGTGCGGCGCAGCACCGAGGCGTCCACATCGACGACCGCGGGTTCCAGTGGCCTGACAGTGTGGCCACGTACCCGATCGGCGGTGGGCGGATGCGATGCGGGCGGCCTTCTGCCAGCAGCTGCACCAGCCCCGACCACGCGTGCAATGTCTGCGGCGACTGCATGTACGAGCACCCCGGTGAGGGCGGCTGCGCGGGTGTCGGGCTTCACAGGCGCACGGGCGCGCGTACGCAAGGCAACCTCGAAGAGCTGGCCGACGTCGTGCGGAGCGTCCTCGGGATCGACGTAAGGACGGGGCCCGCGGACGTGAACACCTGGCTGTTGACCGCGTGCCGCCAGCTGGAGAAGTCCGAAGAGGCCCGCGAACACCTCCGAGGCCAGCGCAACGAAGTAGCCCAGGCCCTTTGCGAAGCCCTCGCCGCCTTCCGGGAAGAGAAGGGCTTCGTCAACGGCACCGTGTTGGGGTACCGAGCCCCGCACCCCATCCACCCCAGCAACTTCAACCGCTGGCGGGCGGCTCTCAAAGGACTTCCCGCCAACTGCCAGAAGCCGGGCGGCTGCTCCGACTGCCCGCACGAGATGGGGGCCTGACGATGCGCATGGGCCTCCAGCCCGACGCCACCCCGGAAGAGGTGCGAGACCAGCTCTCGTGGACCCGCGGGGAGCTGGCCGGCGCGCGCCGCACGATCCAGCACATGAGCAAGGCCATGGGATGGATCTCCGGCCACGATCGGCAGGGTCTCGACCACCTGGTAGAGGCGCAGCGGGAGGGCCGCGCCCGCGAGTCCGCCGTACGGCAGGCCCGTCGATGGGCCGCGCGGGCCCGCGCAGCGGAGGCCGCAATCGAAAGGGCGCGCGCGCTGCACACGGCAACCCAAGGCCTCGGATTCGGCTGCGACGAAGACGAAGTCCCGGGCTCTTACGGCTACATCGCCCAGGTATGCGCTTCGTGCGGCAAGCCCGATGAGTACGCCGTCCGCTGGCCCTGCCCCACGGTCGCCACCCTTACCCAGATGGAGGCCTGACCGGTGAGCTACTGGATCTCGGTCTACATGAACGTCGATACCGGCGGCTCCGAGCCCGCGTACGTCGAACTGGCCGACGTCGGGAACTACACCTCCAACGTCGCCCCGATGTGGGCTGACGCCCTCGGCTGCTCTCTCTCCGACCTCAAGGAGAAGTCGGCCAGCGCTGCACTCGGGGATCTCCGGCGGGCCGTGGCCGCAATGGAGGCCGACCGCGCCCGCTACGAGGCCATGAACCCGCCGAACGGCTGGGGCAACTACGAGGGCGCTCTCGACTACCTGCGCCGTCTCCGCGACGCCTGCGTCAGCCACCCCAAGGCCACCATCCACATCTCGCATTGAAAGGAGGCCTGACGTGGGCCGTCACATCAGAGCCGCGAGCGTCGGCAAAGTCCTCGTCGACAAGGGCCACGAGCACTCGGAGTTCGAGGGCGGCGACTGGGACCCCGGCTTCCGGGTTGCCCAGGCCGGACCCCGGCAGGTGAACGTCTTCTGGGACGGTCCCAGCGAAGCCGACCAACTCACCGCCATCACCGCCGAGCTGCGAGCCGAGGGCTACCACGTCGTCCCCACTCAGCAGGACCACGGCGGCCGCCGACGCCTGGAGGTGACCCGGCCGTGACCCAGCGTCTCGTCATCGACTGCCACGAACTGTGGGACAAGGCGGCCGGCCACCCGGACGGCCTGCGCGCCGTACAGAGGTGGCTACGCCTCAACGGCATCGAGCCCCGCGATGTGCCGCTGCATTCCGAGATGGTCATCGAGGACAGCGCGTACGGGCTGGTCATCCGCTATGAGGCGTACCTGACGGTGGGCGGCCAGAAGTACGTCGATCCGGACAACCCTGACCGCGCGGCCGGCGAGTCACGCGCGGCCCTGCTCGCGGTCGCTCCGCCCGATGAGTGGCTGGCGGCCCGGGACGGAGCCTCATGACCACGCTCGCCCCTGAACCCACCGTCACCGCGCCTGACTCGGGCGATGCCCTCACCCACGTCGTGTGCTGCAACGACGACGTCGCCCTGTGCGGCACCGATGTAGCAGGCCAGGAATGGGTGGACGACGACGAGGACCCGACCTGCGTCGTCTGCCGCGAACTCGCAGACGCACCTTGCCCCGTATGCGGGCTCTAGAACGAGAACGGAGACCCATGCAACCCGCCTTCACCCGCGGCTTCCGGCTGCACCTGTCCGACGGCCGATACCTCGACGGTGCCGAGTTCCCCTCCGGCCGCGTGTACGTCGTAGACGACCCGGAGTACGGGCTCGCCACGGCCGCCACGTCGATGGACTACCTGCTGAAGGGCTACCACGGCGCCCGGGTCGAGTGGCCCGGCGACCTGCTCGTGCCGAGGGCGCTCTTCCAGGACCTGGCCGCCGTCGCCGCCGAACTCGCTGCCGCATCCCCAGGGCTCACCGCCGACCGGGCCCGCATCGTTCTCGGCCGGCTCACCGAATACGTGGGCGCGGACGTCGTGACGCCTCCCGGCCAGTCGGCGGCCGCGGACGGCTTCGACTACCCGCGAGACCCCGACGCCGAACAGATCCTCAACACCCTCCCGCCCGAAGCCCAGCGCAGGATCCGAGCCCAGCTCACTGCCGAGGCCGCCAAAGACCGTACGGAGAACCACTGATGGAAGCCCAGAAGCAGATCGTCACCACCGACCGGCACCAGTGGAGCTTGGCGAGTCCTGCCCACCACACCGACGTCGACAAGGCCATGGCCCTCGCAGACCAGGAGCGCGCCACGCTCGCCTCCAAGGGCGTACGGACCGGTGACGTCCACGTCTGGTCCCTCGACAACCAGGTCGTCATCTCCTTCGAGGCCGAACGCCCGAAGAACCCCAAGCGCAGCGCCGACCTGCCGGAGGCGGCCGATGCCTGACGAGATCCCCGACCCGATCACCGAACTCGCCGCCCTTGCCGCACAGCATCACGAGCTGTACGAGGCCTGGATCAGCGCGGGGTTCACCGAGCGTCAGGCCATTGAGCTGCTGAAGACGGTCATCGCGGTGAAGGAAGGCGGTGGCGCGTGATCGATGAGTCAAGCGTCGAGCTGACTTTCAAGTCCTTCGCGCAGCACTTCGCCCTCGAGGAAGGCCTGCTGCTCGACGTGGATGTGCGTGTGCAGCACGAGATCTTCGGGCACTTCGCACTCCAGTTCCGCACACGGATCCTCACCGACGACCTGCCGCCACAGCGCCTCACGCAGCGCACCCGCGTCCCGTACGAGGTGCCAGCGTCGACGTGGCAGATGTGGAAGGCATGCCACGCCCGCCGCTGGTACGCCCGGCGCCTGGTCGCCCGCTGGCCGGTCCGCTACGAGCCGGACCCCGACGGCCGCGGCACAGACGCCGTGTGCACCTTCGACCTGGAGCGCTACCGCACGTACCCGCGCGCCCGGGTCCAGCTTCCGCCTGACCGGTTCGGCATGGCCGTGCTCGCCCACGGCATCCGGAACGTCCGGTGGACAGACGGGGAGGGCGGCGACGACGGTGCCTGATCGCACGATCGACTGCCGCGAGCAGTGCGAGATCCCTGAAGGCGTCGAACTGGTTGAGGTGCCTCGCCCGCGCCATGACTGGGGCGACGTCCTCAACTGCCCGAACAACGACTGCGAGCGCTCGTTCATAGTCAAGGAGCAGCCGAGTGCAGACGCTTGACGAGCTGGTCGCCGATCTCGTCGACCGGTACACCGGCGACGAGCAGCACCCGGGCGACGGCGGCCCGGGCCTGCTCGACCGCCTCGACCAACTGCCCCTGCGCACAAGGCCGGCGCCGGACGGCGGGCACGCGCCGCCCGGATCGCGGCCGCCGACGTCGCTCGAGGCCGTCTCCTGGAGCCAGCGCATCAAGACGGAGGCGATCGGCCTGGACATGCGGCTCCGCAGCTCGGCGCACACGCAGTCCTGGTATCGGGCCCTCAAGGCGATCCCGGCCGGAGCGGAGAACGCCGACCGCGTCTCCGAGGCCATGCGCACGGTAGGGCGCTGGCACGGCACCGTACAGACGGTCCTCGGCCTGCGCGGGCCGTCCGTGCATTTCCGGCACGCCCTGTGCCTGGCATGCGGCGAGCGCACCGTATACGGGCGCGCCGACGAAGACCGGCCGCGCGCCTGGTGCATCAACGACGCGTGTGACGACGGCGATTCCGGCGCCCCGGCCCGGTACGAGGGCCGCCGCCTCTACCTGCTCACCGAGAACAGAGCGTCGTGAGAAGGGCCGCGGTGGGCAGCTGAGTTGCCACAGGTACCAGCGGGGATGGTGCTGTCAAAGAAAGTGCGACTCACACGTTGTGGTGACTCGCACTTTCTTGTACTATGTTTGACAGGGGGAAGGGCTTGCCGCCCACCCCACCCACCCGTCAGGAGGACCGGCCGTGGACACACTTTTCCGCTCACTCGACCTGATCGAGCCCGGCGACCTGGTGATCTACTCCGGCTCCATCGAGAGCCATCACGGCCTGTGGCTGGCCGTCCCGTGCGGCTGCGGCATCTGCCACCGGCTCGACCAGTTCGGCCTCGCCGAAGTCCGCTTCGCTCTGGTCGACCCGTGGGGCGAGCGGTCCGGCCCACACCACGCCCGCCGCGAGTCCATCACCCGCTCCGCCGCCTGCGGCTGAGCACCAGACCGGCGGCTGGGCCCTTCCCCCCCGGCCCGGCCGCCACCCAGGGCCGCGCCCCGTCCCCGTCACAGCGGGGCGCGGCCCGCACAACTCAACACCGAAGCGCCGTAGCTCAGTTGGCAGAGCAGCGATCTTATAAGTCGCAGTGCGCGGGTTCGAGTCCCGTCGGCGCCACTCCAACTAGGAAGCAAACGACCGGAGTTGGTCATGAGTCACTTTCCCGTCACCGTGTGCCTGCCGCCCATGGCACCCGAGCGCGTAACCGACGCCCTCGAAGCGGCACTCGCGCCGTACGACGAGAACATGGACGTCGAGCCGTACCGCGACTACATCGAGAACTGGCAAGACGCCTACGAGCGCGCCCTGAAGTACTACACCGAGAACCCGAAGAGCAAGCCCGCCGGGCTCGACGAACTCGACGCCGCCGCCATCCTGTCCGCGTATCAGGGCGAAGCAGTCCACGAGGAGACCAAGGACGGTTCGGACTGCGTGCTCTTCTACCGCGAGAGCACGTACAACCCCAAGTCCAAGTGGGACTGGTGGGTGATCGGCGGTCGCTGGCTCGGCTACTTCGCCGTGAAGCCCGAGCACGACGGCGACCCGCGCCTCTTCAAGGGTCGTCCCGGCACCTTTGATAACAAGGCCGAGGTCCGCCGGGTCGACGGGGGCCCGCGCGGCCTGCTCGACTTCGACGCCCTGCGGAAGGTCAAGGCCACCGAGGCGGGCGACGTGTACGACCGCTGGACGGCGCTGGTCGAGGGCCTTCCCGAGGCGCAGCCGTGGAGTCACTTCGTGGAGCGACACAAGCGCGACACGGAGGGCTACACCATCGACCGGGCGCGCCGTGACTACGGCGGACAGGCCCGCGTACAAGCAGCCCGCGAGTCCGAGGACTTCCGCTGGTACGACGACGTGATCGACCAGTTCGCGGCTGACCGCGCAACGTACACGCGTTGCGCCGCCGAGAGCGCCGTGCCCGGCTACGCCCTGCTCGACCTCGAAGGCAACTGGATCGCGCCCGGCGACATGGGCTGGTTCGGGATGAGCAGCGACACCGAGGACGATCGCGCCTCCTACAACGCCCGCGTGAACACCTACCTCGACGAGCTGCCCGAAGACGCCTGGGTCGTCGTCGTTGACTGCCACATCTGACGGCACCCCAGACCGGTTGAGGGCCCGGCACAGCCACCGCGCGTGGCCGCAGCAATAGGGCCCGGACCCCCGAGCGCAAGCCTGAAACGGCAGGCCCTCAACCACCCACCGCCCCGGCGGTCGGACACGCGAACGCGCTACGGCGCACCGACTCGCTTCCCGCTGCCGGGCCCACCACCTGGAGACCCTCATGACCTCACCTGCCCGCCACATCTCCAAGGCCGCCGAGCTGGTCCGGGAGTTCAATCACACCTCGCGATCCACCGGGAAGGACTGGGAGTACCCGAGCGCCTCGTACGGCGCCCTCGGCGCCCTGTCCCACCTCGTGGGCATGCTGCCGCAGGCACTGGAACAGTCCGTCCGCCCGGTGATGCACACCTACGAGCACGGCCGAGTGAAGATCGACGGCAATGGCGACCCGGACGCGGCCGTGCGCTACCTCCGGGAGGCCCTCGACAGGGCCGTCCGCGCCGCGTCCGCACTGACCGAGGCCGTCGACCGAATGCACTCCGAGACATCCCCGCTGGGCCTGGACACCCGCGGCCTGCCGGAATTCGAGGACGGTGAGGGCGAGTGAGCACCGACAACGGCATACCCACCAGTCTCGTCGAGACCCGGCCGACCGGCTTCGTGGAATCCGGCGAGCAGTCCGCGGTCCTGCGGGACACGCTCGCCGCCGCTCGGGTCGAACTCGGCGAGTACGAGCGGCAGGTCATCGAGTGGCTGTCCCGCTGGGAATGGGCCACCGTCGCCGTCATCTCCTCATGGGTGGCGCGCGCGGCCGCTGCTCGCGAGCCGGCCCCGAACATCGCTCTGCCGTCTCGTTTCGAGGCGACTCCGGCCGAGATCGACCAGCACCTGCGCCGGATCCTCGCCGAGGACACGTACCTGCGCTACCAGCAGGCCATCGGCGGCTTGGCCGTCATGGAGGCCGCCAACGACGCCCGGGACCGGGTCGACGGCGCCGACATCCCCGGCAGCCCCGTCTCCTCGGACTACGTCAAGGGCCACCTCGCCAGCGCGGACCACATCGACCCCGCCAAGGACGGCGGCCCCTACCCGTCGCAGCTCCAGTGCTCCCAGCACGACGGCTTCGGCCCGTGCCCGGGCGCGCCCCGCTGCACCCCCGGCGAGGCTGCGGCAGACGGCGAGGAGTCATGACCGCGCACAAGCCGCTGCTGCTCCTCGACGTGGACGGGCCTCTCAACCCGTTCGCGGCGAAGCCTCACCGCAGGCCTGAGGGCTACAGCACGCACCGCATGAAGCCGGACACATGGATCGCCCAGCACGTCGGCGTGCCCGAACGCCTGGTGAAGCCGCTCAGGGTCTGGCTGAACCCCTCCCACGGCGCCGCGCTCCAGGAGCTCCCGTTCGAGCTCGTGTGGGCGACGACGTGGGAGCACGACGCCAACGAGTGGATCGGCTGGCGCATCGGGCTGCCGCGCGAGGAGAACCTGCCGGTCATCGAGTTCGGCAGCCAGTTCGTGCAGCGCTCCGACGGCACGTACGTGAAGACGTGGCGGGTCGTCGAGTATGCGGCGGGCCGGCCGTTCGCCTGGGTCGACGACCAGATCGGCGACATCGACCGCGAGTACGTCGCCAAGCACCACGACGGGCCCGCGCTCCTGCACTGGATCGACCCCGCGCGCGGCCTGACCGCCGACGACTTCGCCCTGCTCGCCGACTGGGCGGCCGCACTCACCCCGAAGGAGGACACCGATGGCCACCGGCCCTGAGCACTATGTCGAGGCCGAGCGCCTCGAACGACAGGCAAACACCTGGATGGACGCCGACACCGGCTGGAAGGGCGGCCTCACGACCGCGGAGCGGCTCGCCTACCGCACGGCAGACCTGGCCGCCGCGCAGGTGCACGCCACCCTCGCGGGCGCCGCCGCGGCAGCCATCAACGACCACAGCCACGCCGAGGGCGGCATGCCGCTGGACGACTTCGACGCATGGGTCAAGGTGGCCGGCGTCTGGCAGCGGAAGCCCAAGGGCGGTGAAGACTGATGCCGCGCGAGGCGCCGTTGAGCCCCGCCCGGGAACAGGAGATCCGCGAATCCGTCCCCACCGTGTACGGGCCGCCCTGGACGGTGGACCCGGACATGGAGGACGGCACCTGGCGGGTGCTGTACGCGACGGACCACCCGCTCGCCGGGCTCGTCGCACAGGTCCCCGACTACGGCTCCCACCTTGCAGAGTTCATCGCGACCGCCCGGGAGGCCGTTCCCGAGCTGCTCGACGAGATCGACCGGCTGCGAGACGAACTGGCCGAGGTGAAGGCACCCCGAACCGGGCGCTGCTACCTCAACGGAGACGTGCTCTTCCTCAGCGAAGCCGTTATTCCGCATCCGATTACCCAGGAACCGCACGTCGTGGGATGGACGCGCAAGACGGACGAACGCGACTGGAAGCCGACAGCCCTCGCCCACGAGGAGCTGAAGTGCAACGCGTGGCAAGACATCACGGTCCAGGACCTCGACGACCCGGAGGACGAAACCCGTGCCTGACCTGCACCCCACGAACGGGCCCGTCCACGGCTGGTTCGGGCTGACCTACACCAACTACCAGGTGCTGCACCGCACCCTGATGCAGTCCATGCCGACTGCCTGGCAGGAACGAATGGTGGCCTGCCTGGAAGAGCTCCGGGCCGCGTACGACCACGTAGACCTGCCGGAGGCCTTCAAGGTCCAGGCCGCGACCGACCACATCGTCAACGAGATGACCGAGTCCCAGCTCTACGCGGCCGGCATCCTCGTCGAGGGCGATGGACCGGACGGTCCGGGCCCCGGGACGCGCTACCACAGCACCGAGGACGGGCGGGAGGTCGACCCGCACGAACGGGCCTTGATCCCCGTGACTGATCCGGTGCCGCACTACAACCGTGGTCGCACGTACATCGAACCGCGCTTGCCCGAGCGGGAGAAGGACACCAGCGACGGCCGCCAGCCGTCCGCCGGCGAGTCCACTCCCGGCCTCGCCGACCTGCTGCGCTACGCCGAAGCATTCGAGATCCCGCGACCCGGTAACACCGTGCCACTGCTCCTGGAACGTAGCTACGCGGGCGGAGACCGGTGGTCGATCGGCGACCGGGAGGGCCGGCGTTGGGACCGCGAGCACGGCTTCGTCTTCGAGCGGCAGGACCTCGACGAGCGGACCCGTACGGACACCCGCTTCCCCCTCACCGAGGCCTGGATCCTGGCTCACCGGCTCGCCGCCGGTGAGCCAGGGGCGCCCGCCGCTGAGCCGCCGGAGGTCAGCCAGTGAGCCAGCCGCCCGCCATGACCGTAGCCACGCGCCAGGCCCTCGTACGCCAGCTCATCGAGCAGGACCCGACACTGAGCACCCGCGCCATCGCAGCTCAGGTCGGGGTCGGGAAGGACACCGTGCGCCGCGACCTCGACGCCATCCGCCAGTCGCAGCAGCAGGCCGCGCCGCAACCGGCCGCCGACGAGCCGGACCCTGCTCCGGACGGTGACTGCCTGGTGCTCGTGCTCGACGCGCCGCTGCGCCACGCCCTCGCCGTGCTCCGCGCCGGGCTCGGCGCACCCGACACCGAACGGCAGAACCGCGCCGCCGCCCGCGCCGCGATCCGCTCCGTGGCAGACACCCTCCTCGAGGAACAGCACCACCAGGAAGGCCCGTCCAATGAACCCGCGCCCTGAAGCCATCGCCGCCGCAGCATGGTGGGCCGAGAAGCTCGCCCACCCCGCCAGCCATGACGTAGGCCGCGGCGCCGAGGAATCCAGCGCCCTGGCCAACACGGTGTCGGCACTCGTGCAGCGCCAGCGCAGTCACGCGGAGATCGAGGCCTTCCGCGAGGCCCTGGCCGACGACATCGAGCAGCACATCGCGCAATACAGCTGGCGCCCCGACGAGCCCGACTTCGGCTCCTACATGCGCGCCATCCAAATCGACTACGGCCCGGACCCGGTCCTGGCCGACGCCGCCAAGCGCGCCGGCTTCGAACTCAAGATGCTCGACCTGCCGATGAAGACCGTCATGTGGATCAACCCCGGCATCGTGACAGTCGCCGAGGGCAACGGCACGCAGCCCGCCGTCATCTGGAGGGCCGACTCGTGAACTACCGCCCCTACCCCGACGTCGACCGCGCCCTCGCCCAACTCGACCGCGACCGCGTCCCCGGACCCCGGTCCCCGCTGCTCGCGTCGCTTGAGCAGGTCGTTGCGCCCCTCCATCTGGCCGACTGGCAGCGTGAGTGGGTCAGCGCACTGGCCGGGCTGAGCCACGCGAAGCGCACCGGGAAGAGCGCCATCACCGCGGCGATCGTCGACGAGGCGGTGCTGGCCGGCGAGCACGTCCACATCGCCGGGCGCGACGGCATGCGCTGCGCCGGGGGAGACCAGGCGTGCCCGCTGCCCCGTATCGGAAGCGGCGACCAGGTCGTAGTCGAGTACGACGGCCACCGCACCCGATACGAGGTGACCGACATCCCGTTCCGCGAACGGCCCGGCAGCGTCAGCCTCACTCTGCGCTCGGTCGAGGGAGCCACGGAGCCCGACCGGCTCGCCGAGCCGCAGGCGATCACCCTGGCCCGGGCCATCCGAACCTGCACGGCGTGCCCTTCGCAGTGGGACGCGTGGACCGTCGACGGCCAGTACCTCTACCTGCGCTACCGGTCCGGCATCGGCACCGTCGACGCCTACGACAGCCCCGAGAGCGAAGAGTGGCCCCAGCCGCCCGATGGACGCATCGCCATCTTCGACACTGGCGAGCGCTACGGCGGCGACATGACCCTCGCCGACTTCTGCGAGCGCACCGGCCTCCAGCTCGCCGACGACGCGGAGGTGATCGGCGAGTGATCAAGGCAGTCCTGCGCGAGCCTCAGGGCACATCCGTCGTAGTCCTCGGCCTGTCCGGCGAGAACATGACCCGCCTCATGGCCGACGAACCCATCGTGCTCAACCTGGCCGAACTCGGCCTGCCGCCCCAGCGCATCCTCCTCATGGGCGGCCGCACCGAGGAAGCCATTACCGCCCGGCTCACACAGCTGTACGGGCCGCCACCAGCGGCGAAAAAGGACAAGCCCCGGTGAGCGCGCCCATACGGCCGAAACCGCCGGGACCATGGCGCGCCATAGCCCGGGACGCCGTCCTGAACCCGGAGGAAGCAGCCGCCCGCGCCGCGGCCATCGCCGAAGCCCAACGCGACGGCGCCCTCGTCGGGGCCGTAGCCGGCCGGTGCGCGAAGGACCCGAAGCAGATGCTGAAGCCGTACGTGCCGATCCTGCACCGCGCCGGGTGGCGCGTCCGTTTCACCGCCGACGAGCATCGAGCCCGCATCGAGGCATTCCACCCTGACGGCGCCGCCGTCATGCTCACGGCCGTCCCGGAGCGCGGAACCCTGGCGTACGTCCTCTACGCCTCAACGGACTACGCACCGCCCTGGCTGGCCACCAGCCCCGCAGCCATCGAGCACTTCGCCCAGCACCGGAAGCTCCCACCGGGCGGCAGGCGGATCAAGCCCGGGTCCAAATGCGACTGCGGGAAGAAAGGCCGCTTCCCTACCGAGGCGTGGGCGAAGAAAGCCCTGACCGACATCCGGATCAAGAGGGCACTGAGCCAACGGCGCCAGGGGGCAGAACGCCGCGCCTACCGCTGTCCCCACGATGACCGGGTCTGGCACCTCACCCATACCCGGAAGTGGTACAGCGAGAAGAAGCCCAAGCCGAAGAAAGCCAGTCCATGAAGTACTACCTCCGCGCCCTCGCCGCGTGGATCACCGGCGACCTCCCGCCCCGCTGCCACGCCTGCCACCGCTTTGTCTTCGGCGGTTGGCAGAGTGAACGCGTCAACGGGGAGACACGCCTGTGGCATCTCACATGTGACCCCGAGAAGGAGGCAGGCTAGTCGCCTTCTCTGATCTGCTTCCTGAGGTGGCTGTCGCGGATGCTGCGCACGGTGGTCCAGTGCAGCTCCAGGTCGGCGCCGACGGTACGCAGTGAGGCGCCCGGGCGGGCGAGCAGCTCGACCACGACCTCACCGCGCAGCTCGGCCAGGTGGCGTTGCTGGTCCAGAACGAGCGTCATGGCCCGCGCCCGGGCCACCGGATCCGTGATCCGTTCGAGCGCTGCCATGGCGTCCAACACTCTCTGAACCTCCTTCGACACCCGGTCCGTCACACCCAATTCCCCTCACTGGGCGGGCACTTCCCCTGCTGTAGGTACCCCCCTACAGTGGAGGAGGCAGCCCGCGCTGCCAACGCACAACGGCCCCGGCCGGAAACCTTCACGCCCCGGCCGGGGCCTCCCACCCTTCAACCTCCCAAGTCGCAAGGGCAGGACACATGCTTGATCGTATGAGCGGCGCCGTGGCGTCGCCTACCCCTCGTGCACGCCAGGCGTGCCAGGCGGGGGAGTGGTAGCCGTGCGATTCATCCTCTGGCTCACCGCCCTCCTCTTCGTCGCCGTCGCCGGCGTCTGGCCCGGCTTCGCCTCCGGACTGGCGCAGTTCGTCGCTGTCGCCTCGATGTTCCTGCTGACCGGTGTGGCGCACCTGCTGGCGCAGCCTCCGCTCCTGGCGCTCGCCGCCGTGGTGTTCGCCATCGCCCGCCTGGCGCGACGTGGCTGGCGTATCCCGGCGCGCCCCGAGGCAGGCCGGTGAGTGACGAAATCTCCCAGGCCGTCCGTGAGGCGCTCGAGGCCGGGGACAACTCCCGTCGGCTGGAGCTCATCACGGCCGTCCTGCAGGCACAGCAGCTCACCCAGCAGCAGCCGTGCCAGCACCAGGCCCCGGCGCCGCGCCGGGACTTCAACTACGGCAAGTGGTTCGCCATCGGCGGCGTGGCGTCTGTCATCGCCGTCTGCGTGGCGCTCGCCGCCGTCGCAATCGCAGTCGCCATCGCATGCGCCACCGTCTGCCTGCTGATCGTCTGGTCGGTCTGGCGTGACGTGAAGAAGCGCATCTGACCGCTCAGCTCGAACCCCGAAAGGACACGAACATGCCGAAGTGGGAGCTCACTGCCACCAGCCGCAGCGGACAGCCCGTCAACCTGATCACCGGCGCGAGCAGCGACACCGTCGCCGTCTACGACCGGGCCGACCTCGACCGGCGCCTGGAAGCCGCGAAGAACGACCCGCGCGACCTTGACGTCACCGTCCGGGACGCCCGCTGAACATGGCTGCCACCAGCAAGGACCCGCACAACCTGCGCGAGCTCGTGCAGACCCTCGCCCTCGGCGTGCGGATCGTGCGCCGCGGAGCCCGCGGCAAGCCCACCGCCCGCCTCGAACGGCGCGTCGACGCGATCCGCGAGAAGGCGCAGCAGCGTGAGGACAGCAGCAAGAAGAGGAAGGCATGACCGAGACCATCGAGCGCCCCGCCCAGGACGCTCCCGCGGCCGCCGCCGACGAACAGCCGGCGCCGATCCCCGTCGACAACCCCGCCCTGCCCGCGCCCGGCGTCGCCACCGAGAAGCGGCGCCCGATCATCGCCCCGTGGCTGCGCAACCGGCGCGACTTCGAGGCAACCGTGTCCCGCGCGTCCGGGCACGCCTGGTACGCAACGATGTACCACGGGCTGCGCGCCCCCTGGTACGCCGTACAGCTCACGGCCATGGCGCCGCGCGGCACCTGCCGGTTCGTCACCGACACGAACCGCTGGCTGTGGGACCGCGAGGCCGCGCCGCTGCGCGACTACGCCGTCCGCCAGGAGGACGTCACCGAGTACATGAACCTCGCCCGGCTGCGAGGCAACCGGGTCCGCCTCCGCGGCCTCGTGACCGTCGTCGCCTGCGCATTCGGCATCGGCTTCGCGATCTGGCTGTACGTCATGGCCCCCGCTTTCCTGTACGGCTTCGCCGCCGGCGGGGTGCTCACCCTCGGCTACCTCGGCCAGCAGCCCGACGCCCCGGTCATCGGCCCGGCCGTGATGCGCACCGAGCTCCAGAAACTCACCGGATCCATCGTGCTGCGCGCCCTGGACGCGATCGGCAACGCGAAGATCTCCGCCGCCGTGAAGAAGGGCGGCGACATGAACGGCATGCGCTTCACCTCGGAGATCTGCCGCGACGGACCCGGCTACCGCGCCGACCTCGACCTGCCGTACGGCGTCGTCCCCGAGGACGTCATGGAGGCCCGGCAGTCCCTCGCCTCCGGCCTGCGCCGCAAACTCGGCTGCGTCTGGCCGTCCGGCGACCCCGACGAGCACGAAGGGCGCCTCGTGCTGTGGGTCGGCGACCGGCCCATGAACGAGACGACGAAGCCGCCGTGGCCGCTCCTGAAAGACGGCCAGGTCGACCTGTTCAAGCCCGTCGTGTTCGGCAACGACCAGCGGATGCGGGACATCGTCGTCACCCTGATGTTCGCCTCCGTCGTCATCGGCTCCATCCCCCGCATGGGCAAGACCTTCCTGCTGCGCCTACTGCTCCTCATCGCCGCCCTCGACCCGCGCGCGGCCCTGTACGCCTTCGACTTCAAGGGCACCGGCGACCTCGGCCCGCTGGAGCCCGTCTGCCACCGCTACCGCGCCGGCGAGGACGACGACGACATCGAGTACGTCCTGCACGCCCTGCGCGAGCTCAAGGAGGAACTCCGGCGCCGCGCCAAGGTGATCCGCAACCTGCCGCGCTCCCGCTGCCCCGAGTCGAAGGTCACCCCGGCCCTGGCCGACGACAAGAGCCTCGGTCTCCACCCGATCGTCGTCGGCTTCGACGAGTGCCAAGTCCCCTTCGAGCACGAGAAGTACGGCGCCGAGCTCGAGTCCATCTGCACCGACATCACGAAGCGCGGCCCGGCGCTGGGCATCGTCGGCATGTTCGCCACGCAGCGGCCCGACGCCAAGTCGCTGCCACCCGGCATCTCCGCGAACGCAGTCCTGCGGTTCTGCCTGAAGGTGATGAACCACCAGGCCAACGACATGGTCCTCGGCACCGGCGCGTACAAGGCCGGCATCCGCGCCACGATGTTCTCCCGCTCGGACCGCGGCATCTGCTGGATGTCCGGCGAGGGCGAGGACCCGCTCATCACGGCCTCCGCATTCGTCGACGCCCCGGGCGCCGAGCTGGTCGTCGCCCGGGCCCGACAGCTGCGCGAGGCGTACGGCAACATCACCGGCCACGCCCTCGGCGAAGGCCCCGCGGAGTCCCGCGGTATGGACGTCCTCGGCGACGTCCTCAAGGTGTTCCGCGCCGACGAGGACCAGCTGTGGTGCGAGCGGATCGCCGCACGCCTCGCCGAGTCCTGGCCCGACCTGTACGGCGAATGGACCACCACCAACGTCGCCCCGGCGCTGAAGCCGTGGGGCATCACCACCACCGACGTCTGGGCGCAGACCGACGACGGAGAGAGCACCACCCGCCGCGGAATCCGGCGCGCCGACGTCACCGCAGCGATCACACGCCGTGACGCCGACCGGGTCGCCGCGTAGATCAAAAAGAGCTGCTGGGCCTAGCACCGGCACCCGCTAGGCCTAGCACCTCCGCTAGCGGCCCCAACAGCCCCTGACCTGCGACCTCGTACCTAGCGACAGGGGCCTGCGAGACCCCGAATCCCGTCCCCAGGAAGAGAAGGGCCACCCGTGGGCACTGCTTGCCTCATCCTCGTCGCCGCGCCGCTCGGCTACGCCCTGTTATGCCTCGGCCAGCCGTTCGGCCGCTGCCGCCGATGCGCCGGCACCGGCAAGACCGAACGCCGCGGCGCCACCGTCGTCTGCCCGCGCTGCCGCGGCGAACGCTGGCAGCTCCGCCGCGGCCGCCGACTCCACAACGCCTGGCGCCGCACCCACGAAGCCGGCACCCGGCCGTCCCGCTTCGACCGCTGATGTGCGGGACGATGGGCACATGAGTCGAAGCGAGTACTACTGCGACGGGCGCCTCGTCAAGGAAATCGACCAGATCAACATGGGCGGTGCGGCGACGAACTTCACTGATCACTACGTCGACGGCCGCCACCGCTGGCTGCTCGACGGCGAGGAGGTCACGCCTGCGGACGCTGAGGCATTCCGCGCCACGTGGGAACCAGAGCACGCTGGGTAGACGTACCCCATGAGCATCTCCGAGATCGGCTTCGTCCTCATCGTCGGCATCTTCGTCATGGTGCTGCTCCAGGTCCTCGACATCCTGCCGCACTGACCGGCGTACGCTGGCGACCAGCCCTCCAAAGGGGCAGGCGTACCGGGCGGCCGTACACCGCCCGCGTCTCGGGTGGGCCGCGCGAACCCGTGCGCCCGGGAGGGGTTGAACCCCGGCCCGCCCACAAGCACCGGGAGGAACACATGCGCTGGCCCTGGCAACGCAAGCCGGTCCCGACCGTTCCTGCGCAGTACGGCCCCGACTTGGGCGGCCCGCTCCCCGGCTACGGAAGTAGCACCGACCTGTCGCGTCTGCCCATGCAACTCATGTCGATGAACCGGTCGGTGCCGCCCTTCCGTCAGCACACGCCAGAGCAAGCCGTGCGGTGCGGCCTGGCCTACATCCGCAGCCGGTACGGTCTGAAAGCACAGGATTCCCACCAGGGGTGACGTGAAGGGATGGGAGCCGGACCGGACTGCGTGCCTTGACCCGGCGAGGCTGCCGCAAGCCTGAAGAGCGGCCCCTGTCACCCCGCCCACCGAGAAAGGCCCGGGACGCAGAGCGCGTCCCGGGCCAACTCGCGTCCGGCTACTGCAAGAACTGGCGGCCTTCCGGCTGCGTCACATGCACCGCGTCGTACTTCGTGCCCGGCTTGTCGAACACCGTGAACAGCAGCATCACGACTGCGACCGCCATCGCCACGATCGCGACCGTGCCAAGGACCGGATCACCGGGCCCGTCGCTCGTCGAGATCGCCCACGGTGCGACCGCGACGAAGTACGCGAGGAACGCGCCGAACGTCACCCAGTCGGCACGCCGGCCCCGCCGGATGCCGACGTACAGGAAGGGCACCCAGATCAGGATCGACAGCGACCCCACCACCACGACAGACCACGCCACCTTCTGGATCCAGCCGGCCTTAAGACGTCTTTCCATGGAGCCCCCCAAGGCGCCGCGCTCCCAACGAAATCCGGAAGCGGAGGCCGCCAGGGTAGACCCGCTAGGCCCCGGCCGCGCCCAGCTTGCGGTGAACTACCCCGCCGTACCCCGGCATTGTCAGACCCGGGTGGAATGCTGCCCTCAACTACATGTGAAGGGAGGTGAGTAGGAATGTCGAAGAAGCAGCAAGCGGCCCTCATCATGGTCGCGGCCCTGGCTGGACAGGCGGCCCTGAGCAAGGTCGCCAAGCAGCAGGGCGCCACGCTCGGACTGTCCGTCGTGGCCGTCAGCCTGATCGGGCTGGCCATCGGCGCCGTCGTCGCGTAGCCGAGGCGGCCAGGGCCCCGTCCTCCCCGTGTTCGCCAGGGAGGCCGGGGCCCTGCCACATGCCGAACTACTAGTCTGGGACGAAGTAGTAGCCCGCTGGCGGATCAGACGGTACATCCCGCCAGTATGGCGCTGGCCCGTGCCAGACTGGCCGTACGGCCCCGCTCGCCGGCCCTGGGCGGGGCCGCTCTACGCCCATCCGAACTACCAGTCTGGGACCACGCAGTAGTCCCACTGGAAGTACAAGTGGTTCATACGCCAGCCCCACTCCGCACACTGGCCCCATGCGTACACCACGTGGCACCGATGGCAGGCCCCTCGTCACCACGGCCATGGCCGCCTACTCCATGGGCATGCAGCCCAAGCAGTTCCGCGACTGGGCACGCAGGCGCGGGCTCACCCCGGCCGACTCCCGGGCCAACCCTTCCCGCGGGCAGGCCCTCGCACTGTGGGACCTGGCCGCCATATCCGCCATCGTTCACGACCAGGGCGCCAATCAGCCCGCATGTCAAGACGCCTGACCTGGGACTACTTGACAGACGATCAGCGCGCGCTCATTCTGTGAGACGTTGGCACCGTTGTCCCGCAGGTCTCACCGCCCGCACCTAACCAGCGTGCCCCATCCGAGCCCGGCCACAGCGCCGGGCTCCGGCATGTCGGGGGTGATGGCCATGCCCCAGCCCCACACCGTCACCCTCACCGTGAGCACCGAGCTGGTCGAGGCCTTCGAGGCGCACGCGCATCTGCTGGCCCCAGCCACCATCACCGGCAAGGCCCCTGGCACAGACCCCTACTGGTGCACGTACTACCTGCACCACCCCAGTGCACCCCCTGGTGCAGCCAGGGTCTGTCCTATCTGGCAGAGCACATGGCAGGGCAGTGGAGAGAGCACTGTCTCCCTGCTCTACCTGGAGTGGTACGACCAGGCAGGCCGCCCTTTGCCTGCCCCTCCTGCTGCCCCTGCCCCTGCTGCTGCCCATGCACCAGCTCACTGACCAAGAGGTAGAGCGCAGGACCAAGCAGGCACGAAGCGGCAGGCCATGGCGACGTCTTCAAGCACGAGTGTTCGCTGAAGAGACGCACTGCTGGATCTGCCACAAGTGGGTCGACCAGTCCCTGCCCGGCACCACCCACCCCATGGCACGCACCGTCGACCACGTCCACCCGCTCTGGCTCGGGGGAGATCCCCTCGACCGGACGAACTGCCGTCTCGCCCACCGGCGGTGCAACACCGCACGGAACAACCAGGTCAGGGCCGCGCACCGGCCGCGCCCCACCTTCACGATCAAGGCAGATGCCCTCTGACCTGCGGAAACGTGAGATGTGGATCTTGAATCGGATTTTTTGATCATGCAGTGGTTGACCCCGCCCCCACCTGACCCTCCCTCTCCCCCCGCGTTTTTTCACAGGGGTCGATGATCATGGAGGGGTGACCGATTAGCGGTGAGAGCGTTCCGGAGGGTCTCGGTCAGCGGGGCCTGCGGATGTGGCGGGAATCCCTGGCGATCTGGTCTCTGACTCCGGCGCATCTGGTGCTGTTGGAGGAGGCCTGTCGCATCGCTGACCGGCTGGAACTGCTCGATTCAATGTTGCGCGCAGGGTCCAACAGTGTCAAGCCTGATTTCGCGCAATTCGCCGATATTTCTGGGCTGTTGGGGGAGTCCAGGCAGCAATCGGCGGCCCTCAAGGCGCTCTTGGCGGAAATCCGGCAGGGCCAGTACGGCACTTCTCCGGCTGCTATGGATCCGGCAGGAGGTGCGGGTGTCTCCGACCTCACCGCCCGAATTGCTCGCAAGCAGGCCGAGGGTTGAGCTCGCCCCGCCGTCCGCGTACTCGCTGGGCCCCGAGGCGTGCGAGCTCGCGCGCCGTGCCGGCCTCATCGCCGACCCGTGGCAGGCGGACAGTCTCGACCTGATGATGTCGGTGCGCCCGGACGGGAAATGGTCCTGCTTCGAGTTCGCCGAGTGGGTGCCCAGGCAGAACGGCAAGGGCGCCATCCTGGAGATCAGGACGCTCGCCGGGTTCCTGCTGCTGGGTGAGAAGTTGCTGATGTGGTCCGCCCACGAGTACAAGACGGCGATCCGCGCGTTCAGGCGGATGAAGCAGCTGCTCAAGCGACTGGGCAAGCAGGTCGGCGCGAACGAGAACTTGCTCGAAGTCGACGGCATCCGCATCAAGATCAACAACACGAACGGTGAAGAGGGCTTCGAGAGACTCGACACCAACGCGGAGCTGAAGTTCATCGCCCGCAGCAAGGGCAGCGGTCGCGGATTCACCGGGACCACGAACATCATCGACGAGGCCTTCGCATACACGTGGGAGCAGAACGAAGCTCTCATGCCGACGATGCGGGCCGTCCCGAATCCGCAGATCATCTACACCTCGACGCCGCCGCTCACCGGTGACACGGGTGAGGTGATGTACGCGCTGCGCCAGCGAGCCGAGGCCGGAGGGGACGCCTCGCTGGGGTACCGGGACTGGGGTCTCGACGGGGACCTGGAGCCGAAGAACCTCGCGGACGTCGACCTCGACGACCCGCAGCTGTGGGCAGCCACCAACCCGGCCTGGGGCCACCGAGTCACCGAAGAGGCCACGGCCCGGGACCGGCGCGGAATGTCCGACGAGGGTTTCGCCAGGGAGATCCTCGGGATCTGGCCCAAGCGGGCCGAGGGCAGCACGGTCATCGACCCGGCCAAGTGGGCGGCGATGCTCGACGAACACTCGCAGCGCGACCGGGAAGCCGGCCTCGCACTCGGCGTGGACATCAGCCCGCTGCGCGACTCGGCAGCGATCTGCGTGTATGGGCTGCGGGCCGACGGCATGGGACACGCGCAGATCGCCGACTACCGGCCCGGCACGAAGTGGCTGCTCCCGCGCCTGATCGAGCTGCGCGAGATGTGGGAGCCGATCGCGATCGCCATGGGCAAGGGAACCTTCGCCTTCCTCAAAACGGCCCTCGACAAGGAGGACTTCCAGCTCCCGGACGACCCGGAGGAGCCAGAGGCCGGGGACCTTGCCGTGACGGGCGCGCTGGAAATGGCGGCCGCCGCCGGGCAGGTCCTCGACGGAGTCCGCGAGCAGGCCTTCCGGGTCGTACCGAACAGGCACCTCGACGTCGCTGTGGCCGGGGCGAAGACGAAGGCCAGCGGCGACACGATCGCGTGGACGCCGACCAAGAGCGACGTCGACATCACCCCGCTCGTCGCCATGAGCCTCGCCCGCTGGTCGTACGACAGCCGCTCACACCTCCTCGAGGACGCCGAATACGACGTCCTCAAATCGATCTTCTAGGGAGTGCGTGTGGACGAGCCGACCCTCCAGGTGAAGAAGCTGGGGGCCTTCGTGCCTGTGACGGCGCAGCAGCTGCTCGACGCCGGGCTGCCGCTGCCTCCCGGCATGGAGCCGCCCCCGCCGTACAAGCCGATCCCGCTTCCGCGGCGCACCCGCTGGCGCATGGCGCGCGCGGAGTTCGTGTGGCGGCTGCGCCGCCGGATTGGCTTCTGGATCGCCAACTACGAACCTGACGACGAGGATTGGTAGGCGATCGCGTGAAGCTGTGGCCCCGGCGCAAGCCATCCCGGACCTCGGACGACGGGGGACCGATCCTCGTCGGCGATACCTGGATGGACGCGCGCGGCCACACGGCGAGGACCTGGCGCGCGACGGCGCGCGCCACCTGGGGGCGCCGGCTCGGTCTCGCGGTCCGCGGCTTCCGCGACGCCGGCGCATGGCTCGTCGGTGTCGAGTCGCGCTCCAGCATCGAGAAGCGCGCCATCACGGACGTTCCCTGGAGCCAGGGCGGCCCGAGCGGCGCATCCTCGGTCAGCGTCGACCGGGTGCTGCGGCTGGCGCCCGTGTACGCGGCTGGCCGGCTGCTGGCGAGCAACCTGGCGGCCGCGCCGCTGCGCCAGTTCCGGGAGACCGGCGACACGGTGCAGAGCCTGCCGCTCAGCTCCCTCTTCACGAGCCCGTCGACGCAGGGGAACCTCAACGACTGGATCTGGCGGGCCGTCTTGTCGATGGTCTACCGGGGCAACGCCGTCGGCTACGTGACCGCGCGGGACTACTACGAGTACCCGACGCAGGTCGAATGGCTGCCGATGGACTGGGTGCAGGTCCTCGACTCGATGCCGTCGGGCGAGGGCTCGTTCGTCAACCCGATCTGGTACGTCCTCGGACGCCGGGTCGACCCCAACGACATCGTGCATATCCCGTGGTTCACGCTCCCAGGCAAGATCCTCGGGCTCAGCCCCATCGGGGCGTTCGCATCGATGGCGAACACGAACCTGGCCGCTCAGGAGTACATGGAGGCCTGGCACGCCACTGGCGGAGTGCCCCCGGGCACCTTCAAGAACAACGCCAAGAAGGTCGACCAGGCGCAAGCCCAGGTGATCAAGGCGCGCCTGGTCGAGGCGATCCGGTCCCGGCAGCCGATCGTGCACGGCGCGGACTGGGACTACACCGCCATCACCGTCCCCGCGTACGAGGCGCAGTTCATTGCCACGCTGAAGCTCGGCGCGACCCAGCTCGGCGCGATCTACGGGGTTCCGCCGGAGCTGATCGGCGGCGAGACCGGCGGCTCGATGTCCTACAGCAGCCCGGAGCAGCGCGAGATCGAGCTGATCCAGCTGACCCTCCTGCCGTGGATGAGCAAGGTCGAATCGCACCTGTCGATGCTCACCCCGCGCGGGCAGAGCGTGAAGTTCGACGCCGACAAGCTGATCCGCCTCGACCCGCTGACCCGCTGGTCGATCTACGAGAAGCAGCGGCTCATCGGCGGCGCCAACATCGACGAGATCCGCAACAGGGAGAACATGCCGCCCCTGCCCAACGGCGAGGGCCAGGACTACACCCCGTTGCCGATCGCGGCCGGGGTCTCGATCACGCCCCCGACGATCCGCAGTAACCAGGACCAGGACCGGCTGCGGCTGGTCGGCAGGAAGGAAAAAGATGCCTGACCAGCGCACCACCACAGCGAGCGCCACTGGAGGCACCGTGGACATCGAGCGCCGCTACACCTCCGGCGACACCGGCAAGGCGGAACTGCGCGCCGACAACGGCGAGAAGCGCATCGGCGGATACGCCGCGCAGTTCAACCGGCAGTCCAAGAACTTGGGTGGCTTCATCGAGGTCGTGGACCCGATCGCCTTCAACCAGTCCCGTGGCGACGGCTGGCCGGACGTCATCGCCCGCTACAACCACGACGACATGGCGCTGCTCGGTACCACGGCGGCCGGAACCCTGCGGATGGGCCTCGACCAGTACGGCCTGGCCTACGAGGTGCTGCCGCCGAAGGCGATGGCGCACGTGGTGGAGCTCGTCGAGCGCGGCGACGTCCGCAAGAGCTCGTTCGCGTTCCGCACGGTGACCGACGACTGGACGACCACCGACCAGGGATACCCGCTGCGGCGCCTCACCGGCGTCCAGCTCGTCGACGTCGCTCCCGTCAACAACCCGGCCTACAACGACACCTCGGCCGGGCTGCGATCGCTCGCCGCCAAGTTCGACGCGGACTTCGAAGAGGTCCGCTCGATGGCGCAGTCAGACGAGCTCCGCAAGTTCTTCGTCCGGACCGACGGCCCACAGCCGAAGACGCCGAAGAAGAAGGGCCTCTTCGGCCCGGCCGCCGCGGCTCAGCTGCTGGCGCGCAAGGAAGACCCGTACGCCTGACCCTGTCGGGCCCGCGTACGCACTGCATCACCAAGACCCCTGTCACAGGGGGCGGCACGACCGTCCTGGACCGCGTAACCGCACCGCCACGGCACCGACTTGGGCTCACCCCGGTCGGCTGCCGCGCTGGGTGCGGTGAAGCACACAACGGGCTGCGTGTGACACGGAGAGGGATCAGCGGACCGCCGGTTGCGCACAGGCGCCGGCCGCCGGCACCCCACGGGGTGCGGGACCGCGAGGGCTCCCGGTCGAGATCGAATTCGATCGGACGGGAGTCCATCCATGTCGGACATGATCCAGCGGCTGCGCGAGCGCCGCGGCAACGTCTGGGAGCAGGCCAAGGGCCTCGCGGACAAGGCGGCCGAGGAGAACCGCGCCTTCTCCGCCGAAGAGCAGGGCACCTGGGACGCGCTGAACGAAGAGCTCGACAAGCTCGACGCGCGCATCAAGAGCGCGATCGACACGGCGCAGCGCTCCAAGGACGCCGACGCCGCGTTCGACCGGCTCTCCGGAGGCCAGGGCGGCGGCTCCGGCGCGGGCGGCCAGGGCGGCGGCCAGCGCCAGGGCGGTGCCCCGGCGGGGCAGGCCCCGCAGGACCAGGGCGAGCTGCGCGCGTGGATGCGCGGCGAGTCGGGCGGCAGGTTCTTCGACGTGAAGCCGTCGGGGCCGATCGACTTCCGTAGCCTCACCAAGGGCGCGGCGACGGCTGGCGGTAACACCGTGCCGACGTCGTTCTACGACCGGCTGATCGCGCACCTGATCCAGACCAGCGCGATCCTCCAGTCCGGGGCGACCGTGCTGAACACGGACTCGGGCGAGACCATCCAGGTCCCGAAGACCACCGCGCACAGCTCGGGCGCGATCGTCACCGAGGGCGGCACCATCGGCACCTCGGAGCCGACGTTCGGCCAGATCTCGCTCGGCGCCTACAAGTACGGCGCGCTCATCCAGGTCTCACGCGAGCTCCTGGACGACACGGGCGTCGACCTCGAGGGCTACCTCGCCATGCAGGCCGGCCGCGCGCTCGGCAACGCGTTCGGCGCGCACGCCATCACCGGCAGCGGCACCGGCCAGCCCCGCGGTGTCGTCACCGACGCGACCACGGGCGTGACCGGTGGCACCGGCGTGACCGGCGCGTTCACCGCCGACAACGTGATCGACCTGTTCTTCTCGGTGATCGCTCCGTACCGGCGTTCCACCGCCGCAGTGTGGATGATGGCGGACTCCTCCATCGCCGCCCTGCGCAAGCTCAAGGACAGCACCGGCCAGTACCTGTGGCAGCCGGGCCTCCAGGCGGGCGCCCCGGACATGATCCTCGGCAAGCCCGTGCTGATGGACCCGAACGTGGCGGCCGTCGCGCTCTCGGCGAAGAGCCTGATCTTCGGCGACATGAGCCAGTACTTCGTCCGCCTGGCGGGCGGTGGCATCCGCTTCGAGCGCAGCGACGAGTTCGCCTTCAACAGCGACATGGTCACCTTCCGGGCGCTGATGCGCGCGGACGGCGCCCTCGTCGACCTGACCGGCGCCGTCAAGCTTTTCGTCGGCGGCGCGAGCTGACGACCGCGGACAGGGGCCGCGTCGTCCCGTACGGCGCGGCCCCTCATCCGAAGGAGAGCAGATGCCCCAGCCGAAGCAACTGAACACGGCGACCAGCCAGTTGGTGCACGGCGCGGCCGTCACCGACCCGACCGGCGGCGCCACGGCCGACACGCAGGGACGGGCCGCCACCGTCTCCATCCTCGCCGCGCTTCGGGCGGCCGGAGTCCTGGGTGGCGCGACCGGCTTGAACCTCGGCCACAGCTACAACGCGGCTACGTCGTCGATCACTCT
The DNA here is from genome assembly GCF_040651675.1 of Streptomyces sp. NPDC048415. Lineage (NCBI taxonomy): Bacteria > Bacillati > Actinomycetota > Actinomycetes > Kitasatosporales > Streptomycetaceae > Streptomyces > Streptomyces sp. NPDC048415. Next base: position 43,307 of record NZ_JBEZKJ010000012.1, read on the forward strand.
GCAAGCCGCCATCGCCGATCCCACCGGCGGCGTCACGATCGACGACGTGGCCCGACCCACGATCATCTCGATCCTGGGAGTGCTGCGCCGGACGGGCATCATCGCCGGCGGCACCGCCGGCCCGCAGTTCACGCTCAACGGGCCCACCAACCAGCTGTGCCAGGGCCCCGCGATCGCGGACCCGTCCGGCGGATCCACCATCGACAGCCAGGTCCGTACGGCGCTCACGAGCGCGCTCGCCGCGATGCGGGACGCCGCGCTGATCACAGGAGGGACAGGACAGTGAAGGTCCGAATCAAGGGCGACATCTCCGGCTCGCGCGACGGCATTCCGTGGCCGAAACGCGGCGAGACGATGGAGCTGCCCGACGACGAGGGGACGGCCCTGTGCGCGTCCGGCCTCGCCGTCCCGGCCGCCGACACCGACGACGACGTCGAGACGGCCGTGCCCGACGACGCTGACGTCGAGAAGCACACCGGCGGACTGACGAAGGCCACGGCCGAGGCAGTCGCGCCCGGTGCTCCGGAGAAGCCGGATCCGGAGTCCGCCGAGAACGACGACCAGGAGTCGGCCACCGCCGCCGACGGCGACCAAGCCCCGGCGCCTGCCAAGAAGGCTGCGGCCCCTGTGAAGAAGACCGCAGCGAAGCGCCCCCCGGCAAAGCCGCAGGCCGAGAGCAAGTAGCCGTGGAAGAGCGCGTGTTCGTCATCGAACTAGAGGCCTCCGGCGAGGTCACCCCGGCTCATCCCGACGACGACACCACGCCTGAGGAGGACGAGCAGTGACCGCAGGACTCGCCCCTAGCCTCGTCTCCGGGTGGCTGAACACGCTTCGCACCACCGGCAACGGCGGCGCCGCCTACTCGGCTGTGGCCGGGACGTTCGTGCAGCTACACACCGGTGACCCGGGCGCGGCCGGCACGTCCAACGTGTCCGTCGGCTCGACGACCCGGAACTCGTGCGTCTTCTCCAGCTCTTCGGCGGGGTCGTCGCTGTCCCTATCCACGCCGCCGTCCGCATGGACGAACGGCGGCACCTCGGAGACCCTCACCCACATTTCGCTGTGGACGGCCTCATCCGCGGGGACGTTCCTGTTCTCGGTGGCACTGACGGCGTCGAAGGCCTGGGCGTCGGCGGACACGTTCACGCTGAGCACGCTTGCCGCGTCCCTCGCGGCGCAGGCGGCGTGACGCACTGACAGGGAGGCCGTCGTGACCAGTTTCAGCGACGACTTCAACAGGGCTGACGGAAGCCCGGGCGCCAACTGGGTTCAGGTGTCCGGCACCTGGTCGATCGTCTCCAACCAGCTCTCGTCAGGGTCAGCGGGCGGCGTGATCATCCTGCGCGCCGCCGGAGCGATGGCCACCAACGACAACAGCGCGCAGATCACGATCGCCGCCACCGGAGCCGTCAGTCACGGCGTCTGGTGCCGCGGCAACACCAATATCACGCAGGGCTATCTGTGGCGCAACGACGGCACGAGCTGGAACCTCTTCTCTGCCGTCGGCGGCAGCTTCACCTCCATCGGCTCCTTCACAGGAGCGGCCGTCGCAGGTGACGTCGCCAAGGTCCAGGCCGTCGGAAGCACGATCAAAGGGTTCGTCAACGGGATCCAGCGCGTCAGCGTCACCGACACCGCCGTCACCACCGGTACCAGCGTCGGTGTCCGCGCCGAATCCACCACCGTGCTGCGCTTCGACGACTTCACCGGCGCGGACGTCGCCACCGGCACCACGGGCGACGCGGCACTGTCCAGCACCGCAACACTGTCCACGTCGGGCCTGCGGGCCACGGCGGGCGACTCGGCCATAGCGTCGACAGCGACCCTGTCCGCGTCCGGCGTGCGCGCGACTGCGGGCTCTTCTGCCCTCACCGCGACCGCGGCCCTCTCGGCATCGGGCCTGCGCGCCACTGCAGGCAGTGCAGCCCTGCTGTCCACGGCCAACCTGGCGGCGGACGGCGTGCGCGGCGCGTCCGGGGCGGCGAGCCTCAACATGTCGGCGACCCTGGCCGCTGACGGCGCGGTGGCCACCAGTGCTACTGGCAGTGCAGGGCTCACCGCAGCCGCGGCTTTGACCGCGGCGGGCACGGCCAGCCGCCGCCTCGACGCGACACTCGCCGCGTCGGCCGCCCTTACAGCGGCCGGAGCGCTCGGGGCCACATCCGGGGGCGGCATGGCCGTCTCCGTAGGACTTCAGGCGTCCGGGCAGGTTGCCGGAGCGGTCGTCCGCGGGACTGCTCGAAGAGCGTCAGGAGCCGGGCCCCGTGCGCAGCGCGGGGAGTCGGCCGGACCGCGGGCGCAGCGAGGCAAGCCTGCCGTACCAACAGCGAGGGGAGGAGCCCTGTGATCGACCTCGGAGCCGTCTACCAGGTGGCTGTCGACGTCGCCGACGCGACGGGCACCCCGGCCAACCCGGCCACGGCCACCCTGACCATCACGCTGCCGGACGGGTCCACAGTCACTCCCACCGTGCCGCCGCCCACGACCACCGGGCAGCTGCGGGTCGACTACGTGACCGCCCAGGCCGGCCGCCACGTGTGGCGGATGGTCACGACCGCGCCGACGACCGCGTACGCCGACGTGTTCGACGTCCAGGCCGCCGCGCCCGACAGCATCGTGTCCCTGGCCGAGGCCCGCGCCCAGCTCAACATGGGCCCGACGGAGACCATCGACGACGACGAGCTGCGCGGCTACATCGCGGCCGCCACCCGGGCTGTTGAGCGCGAGCTCGGCCGCACCGTCGTCCGCCGCACCTACACCGACCGCTTCACCATCTCCGGCACGGTCCAGCAACTGCTGCTGTCCCACGTGCCGCTGCTGTCGCTCACCTCGGTCGCCTCGGCCGACGGCTCCACCACGTGGAACACGGCGAACCTGCGTGCCGACACGGACACCGGATACGTCACCGTGGTCTCAGGGCCGCCGTTCACCGGGACCGTCGACGTCATCTCGCAGGCCGGACTCACCGCCATCCCGGATGACTACCGCCTCGCCGGGAAGATCATCATCCAGCACCTGTGGGAGACCCAGCGCGGCACCATGGGCGTCCAGCTCGGCGGCGACGGCGAGCCCTACATGCCGGGCCGCGGCTACGCGATCCCCCGCCGCGCGCAAGAGCTTCTCGACGCACCACTCCCGGGGGTGGCCTGATGCTCTGGCAGTCGCGGGTCCCGGACGCCATCGACGCCCTCGTGGCCCTCTTCGCGGCGACGCCCGGCCTGGCCGGCGTGACCGTACGCGACGGCGCGTCCGTGTCCCAGGCCCGGGTCAACGAGATCGTCTCCGTCGGCTACACCGGCACGGACGGCGAGAACGACGTCGACGCGCAGGCGGTCACCGAAGGCCTCGGCGGAAGCCCGGACCGGGAACAGTTTACGATCCGTTGCGCGGCCGCGGCCATCAAGGGCGTGACCGACATCGCGGCCGCCAGGAAACGGGCCTACGAACTCTTCGGCGCCGCCGCCCTGGCGATCGCCGAGAACCGAACCCTGAACGGCACCGTCATGCGGGCGATGGTCGACACCCACTCGCTGACCCAGTACCAGAGCGACCAGGGCGCACAGGCAGTCGTGATCTTCACCGTCGGGTGTGACAGCTACACCCGCCCCTGACCTCCGCCCCACCCACCCCCTACCGGGGCCATCCCCTCAGCCCCCCGGGCCGTCAATGAGAACAGGAGTGCCATGACTGCGCTCGTTACCCAGGTCGCGCCCAATGCCGGGCTCGATATCGGTGCCCTTCCCGTCGCTGCCACCAACGGAGACACCGCCGCGTGCGGCAGCGGCACCTTCCTCTACGTCAAGAACGCGAACGCTGCCGCCTGCACGGTCACCCTGGTGACGCCGGGCCAGGTCGACGGGCGCCTCGCCATCGCCGACAGCACGTTCGTCGTCGCCGCGACCACCGGCATCGGCATCATCCCGCTGCTCAGCAGCCTGTACGCCGACCCGACGACCGGGCTCGCGACCATCAACTACTCCGTGACCGCGAGCGTCACGGTCGCGGTGGTGAGGGTCCCGTGAGCAACACGATCGTCATGCGGCATCCCACCCTGCCGCCGACCCAAGAGATCGAGGTCCCGCGCGACGCCATGCCGCACTACACCGCGGCGGGCTGGCAGCGAGTGCCGCAGGAGGAGCTCGACGAGCGCGCCGCCCGCGCGGCGGCAGCCGCCGCCGAGGCTGCGGAGGCCGAGAAGGCCGCGGAGCAGCAGGAGCCTGACGCCCAGGAGCAGGCCGAGCCGGAGCCGGAGCAGCCCAGCGCTGCGCAGTCGGCTGACAACGCGGCAGCAGACCAGTCGGACGACGCCGAGCCGGCGGAACCCAAGAAGCGGCCGGCGCGGCGCGCCAAGACGGCCCAGATGGATGAGGAGAACTGACCATGGTGGCCACGCCGATCGCTGCAACCTCGCGGTACATCCCGCCGGGTACGACCCACTACTACTGGGTCGCCACGATTGCCAACTACAACAGCCCGAGCCGGTCGGAGCTGAACGCCGGCACGGACCTCACGGGCGAGGTCATGGCTGTGTCCGGGTTCGCCACGAGCAGCGACCAGCAGGACACCCCGGACCTGGGCAGCCGGTTCGTGCCGAAGATCCCCGGCCGAATCACAGCGGACGACAGCAGCATCACGATGTACGCGTCGTCGAACTCGTCGGACGCCCGGACGCTCATGCCGCGTGACACCGCGGGCTACGTCGTGATCTTCCCCGAAGGCGACATCACCGGGCAGAAGATGGATGTCTTCCCGGTCAAGGTCACGGGCGTACCCAAGAGCCGTGACATCGAGAACCCGGCGAACATGGTGTTCCAGTACGCGATCACCAAGATCCCGGCCGAGAACGTCACCATCCCGTGAGCATCCGCCTCCAGGACAGTGGCGACCTGCGGCGCGTCAGCCGCGAGCTGCGGAAGATGGACAGCCCGGAGATCAAGAAGCGCTTCCGCAAAGAGCTCAGGGCTGCGGCGGCGCCCCTGGTTCCGCGCGTTCGCTCTTCGATCCGGTCTATCCCGTCCAGCCGCGGCTCCAGCCCGGACGGCCTGCGCGGCCGGATGGCCAAGGCCACCCGCCTGGAGGTAAAGACGGTCGGCCGCCAGGCGGGCGTCGCGATCCGCGTCGACGGCCGCAAGATGCCGAACCACATGAAGTCCTTGCCCTCGATGGTCGAGGGCAAGAAGCGCTGGAGGCACCCGGTCTTCGGCAACCGCGAGGTCTGGGTGACCCAGACCGGCCACCCCTACTTCTACAACGTCGTCCGCGTAGCCGGGCCCGCCTCCAGGCGGGCCGTCAACAAGGTCCTGGACGGCATCACCAAGGGCATCAGCTAGGAGCACCATGGCACTGACACGCGACGCCATCGTCAAGGCGCAGGACATCCCCACCGAGACGGTCCCCGTCCCCGAATGGGGCGGCGACGTCGTCGTACGCGGCCTGACCGGCGACGAACTCGACGAGTTCCAGGGCAGCATCCGCCAGTTCCGCAGGTCGCTGGACGGCAAGGGCATGGAACCCGTCCTCATCCAGAAGGGAATGCACGCCAAGCTGCTGGTCAAGACCCTGGTCGACGACAACGGCGAGCGCCTCTTCATGGACAACGAGGCGGGGGAGCTGGGCGCCAAGTCCGGCAAGGTCCTGGAGCGGCTGTACGACGTCGCTCAGCGTCTCTCCGGCCTGAGCGAGGAAGAGGAGGAGGAGATGGAGGGAAACTCCGACGCGCCGACGGACACCGGCGCTTCTACTTCGTCCTCGCCCGAGCCCTCGGATGCACCGTCGCCGAGCTCCTACGACGAATCAGCGCCCGTGAGCTGATCGAGTGGGAGATCTTCTACTCGATCGAAGCTGAAGAAAAAGCAGCAGAGAACGACAGCGCCACCGGGCGCTCCTGGCCGTGACCCACCCACCCGCTGAGGGGAGGCGTCATGGCATCGACGGGCATCATCTACCGGCTGATCGCCCACGACAGCGCGTCCCGGACGTTCGACAAGATCGGCCGGTCGGCGCGGGGCACCGACTCCACGCTGGCCAAGCTCGGCCGCACCGCGAAGATAGCGGGCGAAGCCGTCGCCCTGGGTCTCGCCGCGGGTCTCGCCGAAGGGGCCAAGTCTGCGGCGAAATTCCAGAGCGAGATGACGCGCATCTCGACTCAGGCCGGCGGCACCGCGAAGGACGTGAAGGTCCTCTCGGACCAGGTGTTGAAGCTGGGAACGACGACCCAGCAGGGCCCGCAGCACCTCGCCGAGTCGCTGTATCACCTCAAGAGCGTCGGCATGGACAACGTCCAGGCGATGAAGGCGCTCAAGGAGAGCTCCGACCTGGCGGCCGTTGGTCACGCCAACCTGGAGGAGACCACCAACGCGCTGGCGGGCGCCTGGCGGACTGGCATCAAGGGCGCCACCAGCTTCCATGAGGCCGTCTCGACGGTGAACGCCATCATCGGCGCGGGCAACATGTCGATGGACCAGTTCAACGCTGCGATCGGTACCGGCATCCTGCCCAGCGCGAAGACCTTCGGTCTGAGCATGAAGCAGGTCGGCGCCGCCCTCGCGCTGATGACGGACGAGGGCATCGACAGTGCGTCCGCGGCCACCCGGCTGCGGATGTCCTTCAGCCTGCTCGGCGCACCGTCGAAGGCGGCCGAGAAGCAGCTGGGCAGGATCGGGCTGACAGGCCTCAACCTCGCCGATGCGATGCGAGGCCCGAAGGGTCTGATCGGCGCGATCGGTCTCCTGAAGGATCACCTCGACAAGAGCGGCCTGTCCGCGTCGAAGCAGTCGCAGCTGCTCTCCCGGGCGTTCGGCGGCGGCCGGTCGTCGAGCGGCATCCTGCTCATGCTCAACAACCTCGACGTGCTCGAGAAGAAGCAGGAGCAGATCAACCGCAGCACCGGCAAGTTCGATGACGCCGTCAAGATGCAGCGGAAAACGGCCGAGGCGCAATGGCACCTGCTCGTCTCCAACTTGGAGGTCATGGGCATCCGGGTCGGCACGAAGGTGCTGCCGCCGGTCACTGACTTCATCCACTTTCTCGCCACCGACGCGATGCCCGCAGCGGCACGGTTCGGGAAGGCCATGGCTGGCATCGTCCCTGTGGGGGCGATCGCGCAGGGCTTCACGCGCGTCAAGGGCATGGTCGGGGACTTCCTCAAGGGCTTCTCCGGGACGAAGAAGGCCGCATCGGATCTGCTGGGCGGCCTGTTCGATACGTCACCGCACCTGGGCAGCAGCAAGGCGTCCGCGGCCTCCAAGGGGCCTGCGCTGCCGCCGATGCCGCACTTCGGTGTGGGTCAGGTCGCGCCGACCACCGGTGTGCAGGGGCCTGCGCTGCCGCCGATGCCGCACGGCGGGTCGGGCCTGGTGGCCTCGCTCGTATCGCCGAAGGCGAAGCCCCCCAAGAGTGCCGCCGAGAAGATCGGCGCAACGATCCGGAAGGCCATCAGCGGCAGCTTCAAGGACATCAACTGGGGCAAGCTCGGCTCGATCCTCGGCAAGGGCCTCGGGGACGCCATCGGCTGGGTCGGGAAGCACACCGCTGATTTCACCAAGAAAATCGCGAAGATCTTCGCCGGCCTGGACTTCGTTGAGATCGGCAAGGGCTTCGGTGGCGCCGCGCTGCCCCTGGCTATCGGCTTCATCACCAACTTGTTCGCCCCGCTGTTCAGCCTGGACTTCTGGAAGAAGCACTGGCTCGACACGATCATCGCGGTGCTGTCGGTCATCCCGATCGGACGGATCGCCGGCGTGCTCGGCAAGGTCTTCGAGCACATCCCGTTCCTGAAGGTTTTCGAACCGCTCCTGAAGGGCGTCGGCAAGCTCGGCGGCTGGATCGAGAAGGGGCTCGGGAAGGTGTTCGGGCCGCTCGGCCGCGGCATCGCGTCGGGCTTCAAGAAGGTCTTCCCCGCCGCCGGAAGCATCGCAAAGGACCTTCTGGAGCGGCTCATCCTCGGGCCGGCGCGACGCCTCAAGACAGCCGCTGGGCTGATCCCGAAGGCTGTCGGCTCCGGCATCGAGAGCGGCGCCAGTTTCGTCACGGAGAAGGTCCTCGGCCTCGCCAAGACGATCCTGCGCCCCTTTGCGCGGGCGGGCGGCTGGCTGCTGGGCAAGGGTGCCGACATCGTCAAGGGCCTCGGCCGCGGCATCAGCAGTGCCGGGAAGGGCATCGGATCCTTCGCCTGGCGGTGGGTGGGAAAGCCAGTCGTCGACGCCTTCAAGGGCGCTGGCTCGTGGCTGTGGCGCGGGGGCAAGAGCCTGGTCTCTGGCTTCAAGCGGGGAAGCATCTCGGTCGCCAAGTCGATCGGCGGCTGGGCGAAGAAAAACGTCATCGACCCCGTCACGGGTGTGTTCAAGTCGTCCGGATCGTGGCTGTACAGCAGAGGCAAATCGCTGGTGGGCGGCCTGAAGAGCGGCACGGCGGCCGGTGCGAAGGGCATCGTCAGCTTTACGAGCCGCACCGTCATCTCACCCGTCACCAGCGCTTTCAAGGGCGCTGGCTCGTGGCTGTGGAGTAGTGGAAAGGGCCTGGTCTCGGGCTTCAAGAGCGGCTCCATCTCCGCCGCGAGGGGCATCGGCGGCTGGATCAACAAGAATGCGATCAAGCCCGTTACGGGCGCCTTCAAGACTGCTGGAACCTGGCTGAAGTCGGCGGGCGGCCACCTCCTGTCCGGCCTGAAGGACGGCATCTGGGGCGCCATCAAGGGCATCGGTCACTGGATCAAGAAGAATGTCGTCGATCCGGTCGTCAACTCGGTGAAGAAGTTCTTCGGCATCAAGTCGCCGTCCAAGGTCTTCATGGGCATCGGCGGCCACCTCGTGTCCGGCCTCATCAAGGGCATGGCGACGACCAGCGGCTCGGCGATCGCGAAGAAGGTGTTCGGCGACATGCCGTCCGCCCTCGGCCACCTGGTCAAAAAGGGCCTAGTCAGCATCAGCAAACTGCCGGGCAAGGCGATGAAGGCCCTGAGCGGGCTCGGCAGCTGGTTCGGCGACCTGTTCAGCGGCGGGGGAGGCGGTAGCGGGAAGGGCGTGGACCGCTGGACCAGCACCGTCAACACGGTGCTGGGCATGCTTGGCGCGCCCGGGTCCGCCCTGGGCGCCGTCCTGACCCGCATCAACATGGAGTCCGGCGGCAACCCGAAGGCCATCAACCTGTGGGACTCCAACGCGAAGGCGGGACATCCCAGCCAGGGGCTCATGCAGACGATCCCGTCGACGTTCAGCGCCTACGCGGGCCCGTTCCGGGCACGGGGCATCACCGACCCGCTCGCCAACGTGTACGCGGGCGTCAACTACGCGATGCACGCGTATGGCAAGAACTGGATCAACGTCATGACCCGGCCGGGCGGATACGCCAAGGGCACCGGCGGCGCTGCCAAGGGCCTCGCCTGGGTGGGCGAGAAGGGCGCCGAGCTGGTGAACTTCAAGGGCGGCGAGGACGTCCTCAGCCACCCTGACTCGATGGCGTTCGCCAAGGCCAACGGCATCAGGCTGCCCGGCTACGCCTCCGGCACCATCAACAACGCAGCGGACCGGGTCCATCGCGACAAGCAGAAGGTCGAGGACGCCAAGGACGCTCTGGCGAACGCCAAGCGCCGGCACAAGGGTGTCGCCGCGGCGGAGAAGCGGCTGAAGGCGGCGGAGAAAGAGCTCCAGGCCGCGAACATCGCGCTCAAGAACGCCCAGCGCTCCGCGAAGACGTCGATCGCCAACACCATCGCCACGGGGCTCGTGAAGACGCTGTCGACGGGTACGTCGTCGGCGATCGCCTCGGCGATCAAGAGCCTGTCGACGAAGCTGCTCAACGCGGGCTACAACAAGACCGCCAAATCCGTCATGAAGAAGGGCGGCCAGCTGGAGAAGCTCGCCGACAAGCGGGCCGGCGTCCAGAAGACCATCGCCGCGGCGAACCAGTACGCCAGCGACCAGGCCTCCAACATCCGCGACTTCCTCAGCATCAGCGGGACGTCGGCCACCGACATCGGCGGCCTGCTTTCGCAGATGGGCGGGCAGCAGAAAACCGCGTCGAGTTTTGTGGCCCTGACCCGCTCCCTGAAGGCACGCGGAGCGTCGAAGGAGCTGCTGCAGCAGCTGTCGGATGCAGGCCCGGGCAGCCAGCTCGCGACGATCCTCGGGCAGAAGAACGTCACCACCGGGGACATCGGCAAGCTCAACACTCTGGTCAAGTCCGGCGGCAAGCTGGCCACATCGTTCGGCCGGGACATGGCCGACATGATGTACGACTCGGGCAAGGACGCCGGGAAAGGGTTCCTCGCGGGCCTGAAGGCGCAGGAGAAAGACCTCGGCAAGCAGATGGCCAAACTTGCCACCGACCTCGTCAAGCAGATCAAGAAGGCCCTGAAGATTAAGAGCCCGTCCGTGGTGTTCCGCGACGAGATCGGCAAGAACGTCGTCCTCGGCATGGTCCACGGCATGGACATGCACGGGCATCTCGTGGGGGGTGCAGCGCAGCGCCTGGCGGACACCGCGACCGGAGTCTCTGTACGTCGCCGCTACGTTCCGACAGCAGCCGGCCAGGGGAGCAGCCGCGAGGACGCGCTGTGGGAGCGGCTTGCCAGCGCCCTGGAGAGCCGTGAGGGCACCGAGGTGCACGTGCACTTCAACGATGACCGGCTGCGGGAACTCATCGACGTCCAGGTCAAACCGAAGATCAAGGCGTCGGCGACGCAGCAGGCCTACCGGGCGAACGTCGGGCGGAGGAGCGGATGACGATCTCCTACGTGGCCTCGGGGACCCTGGCTCAGCACACCGACACAGTGACACCCGCACTGCCCGCCGGGGCCGCGGCCGGGCAGCTCGCAGTGCTCCAGGTCGTGTCCGGGCACAGCCTCGACAACGTGCCCAGCACGCCGTCCGGCTGGACCCTCGCGGGCAGCTTCTCTGGAGGCGGCGGTACATTCGGCCTCAACGCGGGTCCGCGGCGCCTCACGTTTTTCATGCGGGTGTTGGCCGGCGGCGACACTGCACCCAGCACGGCGATCCCATCGGGCTCGTCCGGCTCGATGATCGGCGCGCGGGTGGTCACGCTGGCCCGGACGGCGGGCACCGGCTGGCGGTGGGCCCTGACGTTCGGGCAGGACACCGTCTCGCACACCGCCTTCTCGGCGGCCTGCGCGACAGCCCTCACCTTCAAGACGGGCGACTTCTGTCTGCTCGGCTACGCGTGGCCCGGCCAGACCGTATCGACGACCGCACGCGCCGCTACCGCGTCCGGCATCACCTTCAACACGGCGACCTCCCACTTTGGCGACGCGATCACGTCCGGGAACGGCGCCCGGCTCACCAACGCGGACACGTCCGTCACCGCAGGAACCGGCACGCAGGCGCCCACGGTGACATCGACGCTGTCCGCCGCGAACACTGGCGTCGCCGGCCTGCTGCGCATCCGCGAGGCCAGTTCCGACGTCAACGCCGTCCCGCAGTCCGTCTTCCCTCCGCGCAACCTGGTGAGCGCGACGGGCCTGACCGGGGACGACATCGTCACGATCAGCCTGCTCCGGCAGGCTGAGAGCAGCCTTCAAGCAGTGCGGGCCGCCAGCAGTATCGACGTGACCGGGCAGGCGAGCTTCCTCAGGGTGGATGCCGAGCAGCCGTTCGGGATCAGCATCAACTACGCGGCCGTCCTCACCGACGTCAACGGCGCCCAGTGGACGGTCTACTCGGGTCCCATCACGTCGACCGTGAGCAGCGATGTCGTCTCCGACGCGATCCGCGGGGTCGGTGCAGCCGTGAAGATCGAAAGCCCGCTGGAGTGGAAGCGGGATCGCGACGCCAGCCAGTTCAACATCAACGGGCGGATCGTCGTCGTCGGCAAACCGCGCTCATCCAGGTCCGGCCCGCTCACCGTCCGCACCGAGACCGACGACGACGGCGACGCAATGAACGAGCTGCTCGACCAGGCGACCGAGGGCACGATCCTCATCCGCAAGCAGACCTCACTGTCACGCCTCGACGGCACCTACTCGCTGCTCGACGACACCGAATCCCCGAACTGGTACGACGAGTTCCGGTGGTTCGCCCTGAACGTCGTCAAGAGCGACGACTGGCCCGACGTCATGGAAGCCGCGGGATTCACCCTCCAGGACATCAGTAACAACTTCAGCATCCTCAGCGACATCGCCGCGTTCTTTCCCACCAACCTGCTGGCCATCGCCCAGTACGACTTCGGACCTTGACATGCTCGATATGTCGACAACCGCGCTCGCTGTCGTGCAGGGCGGCTACACCATGGACATCCGCGCCGAGTCCTGGCTCGGCGGCCTGCTCCTCGCCGACAACATCCCCATCGCCGACGGCAGCGAGAACCGCGACCGCTCCCTCAGCGTCCCCGAACAGATCACCCTCACCGTGCCCCGCCGCGAAGGCGGCTACGACTGGGACCCGGGCACCGACCCAGCCCACCCGCTCGCCGCTTACGGACAGATGCTCCGCATCGACTACGGCGTCGACATCGGCGGCCAGATGGAATGGATCAACCGCGGCTGGTTCCTCATCACCGAAAGCTCAACCGACGGCGACACTGTGTCCGTCAGCTGCCAGGGCCTGCTCACCCTCATCGCTGAGGCCAACATGATCGCCCCTTTCCAGCCGTCATCGACAGACACCCTCGGCACCGTAGTCCGCGCGCTCGTCGAGCCCGCCCTCACCGTCAGCTTTGACGGCACCCTCGTCGACCGGGCGGTCCCGCTCGGCATGCAATGGGACTCCGACCGGCTCGCCGCCGTCACCGAAGTCCTCACCGCCTGGGGAGCCGCCGAACGAGTCACCGAGGACGGCTACCTCCTCATCGAGCCCGTCAGCGACGCCGGAGCCCCAGTCCTGGCCATCAGCGACGACCGCGACACCGGCACCGTCGTCCGCTGGCAGGGATCCACCACCCGCGACGGCGCCTTCAACTGCGTCGTCGCTCAGGGCGAAGACGCATCCGGCAATCAGATCCAGGGCGTCTCCTACGACGGCGACGGCGCCAGCCCCTACCAGTACGGCGGGAACTTCAACCCGCTTCCGGTGCCCTTCCCGTACCAGTCGAGCCTGCTCACCACCGTCGCCCAGTGCCGGACCGCAGCCGCCGCCCAGATGAAACTGTTGCGGCGGCAGGCCTTCCGGAAGCTGGCCGTCACGATGGTCCCGCACCCCGGTCTCATGACTGGCGACATCGTGTCCGTGACCGGCGCCGGCCTCACGAACGCCCGTTGCGCCATCGAATCCCTCTCGCTGCCCTACTCGCCAGGCGAGCAGAGCCTGACCGTCCGAGTCCTGTAGGGGGTGCTGTGCCCGACTTCGCCGACACCCGCGTCTCCCTCGCCGGCAAGGGAGTTGTGCGCGGCATCGCACAGACCGCGGTCGCTTCCGGGGCCTGCCTGGTCAAGGTAGGCGGCATCACCGTCACCGCCCGCGTGGCGACCGGACTCACCGTGACAGCGGGAAGCATTCTGCTGATGGCCAGGCTCGGCAGCCTCTACTACGCCATCAGCGTCATTCCTGCCGCCCCGACGTCGACACCGGCGACACCGCCCCCGGCCGACAGCACGCCGCCGGACACCGGCGACCCACCTCCGGCGCCGAAGCCCGTGACGACGACCGGCACACTGACCTGCGTGCCGACGGCCACCGCCTGCTACCGCGACGGCAGTTGGCGCTCCGACGGCGACCCGACGAACAGCTTCGATCTGTTCCAGGGCCGGTACGGCGGATCGTCCTACGGCCGGAACACCGGCTGCGCGTTCTACGGCTCCAAGCCGCACACCCTGAACGGCGCGACCTGCACCAAGGCCACGGTGAAAATCAAGCGACTGTCGGCGGGCGACTTCTCGGCCCGGTCGGCAACCCTGCGGCTCGTCTCCCAGACCAGCCGACCGGGCGGGGCACCCACCCTCAACGAGACCACATCCGGACCGGGCCTCACGATCGGCTCCAACAGTACTTTCACCCTGCCCACCTCCTGGGGCCAGGCACTGATCGACGGCACCCGCGGAGGCATCGCCATCAGCATCGGCAGCGACGACCCGTATATCCAACTCGCGGGCCGCGGCTCCTGGTCCGCCGCGATGACCCTCACCATCTCCTGGAGGCGTACCTCGTCATGACAGCGAACACCTCCAAGGGCATCACCTATCCCCAGAGCACGGACCACACCCGGCTGTGGGAGCACATGCAGAACCTCGCGACGACCGCCGACGGCATCATCTTCGGTAACGTCGACCGGCAGATCTTCACCTCCAACGGCACCTGGACGCGGCCAGCAAACGCGATCAGGATCTTCGTCCAGGTACAGGCCGCAGGCGGCGGCTCCGGGGGAGTCGCCTCGACCGGCGCCGGCCAAGCATCCTGCGCTCCAGGTGCGTCCGGCGGTGAATACGCCGAAGGCTGGCTCACGCCCGCGACCACGGGCGCCAGTGTCGCCGTCACCGTAGGTGCCGGCGGTTCCCCCGGTGCGTCGGGTGCCAACGCGGGCGGTGACGGCGGCGGATCGTCGTTCGGTGCCCTCGTCACCTGTATTGGCGGCACCGGCTCTGCTGGCGGCACCGCCTCGGCCGCCACCTCGATCGGTGCACCCAACGGCGGTACCGGCGGCACCGGCGGAGACTTCCGAGTCGCCGGCGGCGACGGGGGAAACGGGCAGGTCATCGGTCAGGTTCCCGTGAAGTACAACAACGGCGGCTACGCATACATGGGCGGCGCTCGCCGCGCCAGCGGTGTCGCGGCCACCACAACAACGGGCTTCAACGGCTACCCCTACGGCGGTGGAGCGTCCGGCCCCGCCAACGGCGCCACCCAACCTGCCGTCGCAGGCAGCACAGGTGCGGCCGGGATCGTCATCGTCACCACCTACACCGCTTAGGAGCAGCATGCCCCTCGACCCGCCCGAGACGTCGACGAGTGACACCACGTGGTTCGTCAACGGTCGCCTGAACGCCACCTCGATCACGTCCTTCCAGGTGTCCATCACCGTGGAGGGCCCCTCCACCGAGTCTGAAGGTGACGCGCTCCTGCAGGGCCTCGTCGACCTGCTGTCGACCCGCTACTACGGCGTCAATGGCACCAAGGGGTACACCGCGTACACCACCCGGAACATGACCCCGTCCTGACCTCCCACGCATCCCCAACGCCCCAGTTCTGGGGCCTTTTTCATGCCCAGACAGGGGGCTTCATGCCTGACCCCTCAAGGGAGGAACGCCATGCCACAGCCCACCATTGGACGGGTGGTGCACTACCGCCTGTCCGAAGAGGACGTGACCCGGTGCCAGCAGCAGCTGAGCCACAACCCACCCGAGCTGCTGAAGCAGTTCAACGAGCCGCGAGCAGGGCAGACGTACGCGGCTATCGTCACCTCGGTCACGGTGCATCCTGACCATCCGGATGTGAACCTGCGGGTCATCCTCGACGGCCCGTACGACTTCTTCGCCCATTCCCGAGTGCAGGGCGAGGAGCCCGGCACGTGGGCATGGCCGGAGCGTGTCTGATGGCCTACGCCGAGGCGCGCACTTTCTGGCTGGAGCCGACCGACCGCATCGCGACCGGCCTGCGCCGCTACGCCGACCGCAACGTCGGTGGCGGCCGGGCGGAGTTCACCTGCGCGGCCGGCTACCACTCGGCGCTCGTCTTCACCGGCGAGGACGACGCCGTCTTCGACTATCGCGACGGATACCGGGTGCTGGCTGTACGGCCGCTCGCCCGACGCGACGACCCGCAGTGGCCCACGCACTGCGCCTGCGGGTACGCCTTCGTCGATGACGATCACTGGCAGGAATGGCAGGAGCTGATCTACCAGCGCTCCGACACCGATGACAGATGCACCCTCCGGGAACGGCAGGCCAGCGACGTCGGCGGACTGGCCGCCGCGCCGCCCGGCGCGATGTGGGACGCATGGTGGATGCCCCCCACCTGGGCAGGCCCGGACGGCATCCACCTGATGGTGCGGCTGCCCAACGGCCGGGACTGGCACGTCGACTCTCACGCTTCCAACTGCACGCGACCGGGCGAGCCGCATCAGTGCTGGGTGCGCCACGGCGACCCGCGCGAGTGCCGGATCACCGTCGACAAGAACGGCGACACCTGCGCCGCTGGTGCCGGAAGCATCCAGGCCGCGGACTACCACGGCTTCCTGCGCGGCGGCGTACTGACCGCAGGCTGAAAGGACGGCCATGACGATCAAGGGCATCGACGTCTCGAACTACCAGAGCGCGACATACGACCTGACCGGCCACGACTTCGTGTTCGTGAAGGCGACCCAGTCGACGAACTACGTCAACCCGAAGCACGCCGACCAGGTCAAGCGGGCCCGTGACAACGGCCGCGTGACTGGCCACTACCACTACCTCACGGCCACGGCGTCCACGACCGCGCAGATGGACTACTTCCTCACCCACGCAGCACCGCGCCCGGGTGAGATCCTCGCCGTCGACTGGGAAGAGGCCGGCGTCTCCTGCGCCGAGAAGGACGCAGCGATCAAGTACCTGCGCGGCAAGGCGGGTGGCCGCAAGGTCCTCCTGTACTGCTCGCAGTCCTACTGGACGGGCCGAGATACGACCGGGTACGCGGGGGACGGCCTGTGGGTTGCCCAGTACAACGGCAAGCCCGGGCAGCCCAGCATCAAGGCCTCGTGGCTGCTTCACCAATACACGGACAGCCCCGTGGACACCAGCGTCGCGGCGTTCGCGAGCCGCGCGGAGATGGCCGCCTGGGCGGCCAGACATCAGGAGGCAGACGTGGCACTGACTGACGACGACGTTCAGAAGGTCGCCGACGCCGTGGTGGCGAAGCTCATCGCGGGCGACGGCGTGCTCGAGGGAAGCGACCTGAAGCGGATCTGGACGGCGGACGTCGTCCCGGCCGCGCGGCCGCCGTACAGCAACTCGGACTACTACGGCCCGGACGGCAAGACCGTCAAGAACGGCACCTGGACTCCCGGGTATACGCAGCAGACCCAGACCGAGGGCATCCGCGAGACCCTCGCCCGCGTGAAGGCCCTCCAGACCGCGCTCGCCGCGCTCGACCCGGCCGCGCTCGAAGCCGCCCTGGTCGGCAAGCTCGAGGGCCTCAAGGTCGAGGTCACGGTCACCGAGCCGAAGGAGAGCTGAGATGAAGGTCGCCCGTTACTGGAAGGCGGTCGCGGCCGCCGTCGTGGCCGGAGCCGGGTCCACTGCGACGGCTGTGCAAGACGGCACCGTGACGATGGCCGAGGGCGTCACCATCGCCCTGGCCGTGCTCGGCGCGCTCGGCTTCACGTGGGCGGTCCCGAACAAGCCGCGGAAGCCTCTGAACGTCGTCACTCCGGAGGCGTGACGCTGCCTCATGTGTGCGCTGGCGGGAAGGTGGTGGCGTGGACGCGGCCATGGTGACGGCGATCGCAGCACTGATCGGCGGGCCCGTAGCCGCGCTCGGCGCCTTGTACGGGACCCGTGGCGCGAACCGGGCAGCCCGGGAGGGCAACGCGGTGACGGGTTTCAGTAACCTGACGGACCAGCTCCAGGAGGAGCGGCAGGAGCTCCGCGACGAGGTCAAGGCCCTGCGTACCGAGCTCGCCGCGAAAGACCTGGAGATCGCGCGCCTGCGGCTCCAGGTGCAGCAGCTGGGGGGTACGCCGTGACGCGGACCCAGACTGCCCTGTACCGGGCACGGCATCTGCTGTGGATGCTGGCCGCCCTGCTGTTCCTGGGCGGCGCGGCCGCGGTGTCGTGGCTGCTCGTCGACCGGGCGCAGCTCACCGACCAGCTTGCGCACGAGGCCGACCTTAGGGGCAGCGCCGTTTCCACGTTGGCAGGGGATGTGCGGGCTCTGCGCGAGCAAGTCAAGGCCAAGGGCGGGACCCCGGTCGCGCCGGATCCCACGAAGGCAGTTGAGGACCTTCCCGCTCGCAGCAAGGTTCCCGTGCCGATCCCCGGTCCGCCCGGCCCGCCCGGTCCTTCGGGTTCGGCGGGGCCGTCCGGTTCTCCCGGGAAGCCAGGAGCCAACGGCACGACCGGCGCGAGCGGCATGCCGGGGGCAGTTGGACCGTCGGGTCCGGCGGGGCCTTCGGGCGCGCCGGGCGAGCCGGGGCCCGCCGGTCCGCCGGGTCCCGCAGGCCAGGATGGCAAGGACGGGCAAGACGGAACGAACGGCCGCGACGGACAGACCTGCCCCGACGGCTACTCGCTCCAGGCCCCCGACTACGATCCGGCCGCCCTGGTCTGTCGGAAGGACGGAGCCCCGCAGCCCGGCAACAGCGACTCACCGTCACCTCAGGCCCTGGCCCTGGATCCCCAGCGCCGCCAGTACATCTGACGCGCCTCGACAAGCCCCCGCCGCCCTCGTGCGGTGGGGGCCTTTTCGCATGCCCGGACAGCGGAGGTCACTCGTCGGCTGTCCAGACGTCCGGTCCGCCGCCACGCCACTCGATCAAGTCCGAGCCCACGACGTCCAAGTCATCCCAGCCCTGCAACCCGGCCTCCTGCAAGAAAGCGGTGAGATCCCGCAGGCTGTACGCGGTGCCGAGGACCGTGCCGTCGATACGTACGCGCCTGCCTCCGCTCTGTGCGAGCGGGTATACGGTGACGCGCTTCGTCGAGGACATGAACCCAGCGTCGCGTGAGGCCGCGGCGCGCGCATGCCCGGCTACTCCGTCGATCAGTCGCGAACTGGGGCAGGCACCGCTATCCGAAGGGGCCGTAGGCTCCCAGGCGTGATTGACACCATCCTGTTCGACGTCGGCGAGACGATCACCCGAGACGACCGGTATTGGGCTTCTTGGGCCGACTGGCTTGGCGTTCCGCGGCACACGCTCTCAGCCCTCGTCGGGGCTGTCGTCGCTCAAGGCCACGACAACGCCGAAGCACTGCGGCTCATCCGGCCGGGCATCGACATCGCCGCCGAATACGCGGCCCGCGAAGCAGCCGGACGCGGCGAACACCTCGACGAGACAGACCTCTACGACGACGTGCGCCCCGCAATGACCGCGCTACGCCAGAACGGGGTCCACGTCGTCATCGCAGGCAACCAGACGGCCCGAGCAGGCCAGCTACTGCGCGCGCTCGACCTGCCGGCCGACCTCATCGTCACGTCCGAGGAACTGGGCGCCGCAAAGCCCGCACCGGAGTTCTTCCAGCGCGTCATGGAAATGGCGCAGGTCGCGGCCGATACGACGCTCTACGTCGGGGATCACCCGGCCAACGACGTCCGCCCTGCCCGCGCGGCCGGCCTGCGTGCCGCACATCTGCGGCGCGGGCCGTGGGGCCATCTGTGGGCCGACCATCCGTCGGTCGTCAAGGAAGCGGACTGGCGCATCGACAGCCTGACGCAGCTGATCGAGATTGCTGCGGGCTGACCTCAACGAAGCGGCCCCACCGAGCTGGTGGGGCCGTTCGCGTACACGCGGCGTCTCCGCGCGAGTACCGTTCGGAGTGGATGCCCGAACTGGAGACAGTATGCCCGCACACACCGACAGCGGTGTAGGCCGACGTATCGCCTACTACCGGAGCGTCGTCCGTCCGAAGATGACGCAACAGGAACTCGCGGATGCCGCCCGAGTCGCCCTCGGGACGATCCGCAAGATCGAGCAGGGAGAACGAGGCGTCACCAGCGCCACGCTGGAGGCCATCGCCGAAGCTCTCGGCATCGACCCGGCCCGCCTGCGCAGTGACCGTGGCGCTGCCCACACACAGGTCCGCGACGCTTTACCGGCTCTCTCAGCTGCTATCGCCACCTACGATCTCCCCGAAGACGGGCGAGTCCGCCCCATGGCTGAACTGCGGCTCGCGGTAGACGAGGCCGCCACGTGGCGACTCGGCGCTCAATACACCCGCATCGCCCGCAGGCTTCCCGCACTGCTCAGTGAGCTCGCCCGCGCCTACCACGCGGCGCCGGGACACGAGCGGGCCGACGTTGCTGGCCTCATGGTCAGCGCCTACCGCTCGGCCGACGCTGTCGCCTACAAGTTCGGCGCCCGCGACCTGTCCGCACGCATGGTCGACATCATGCGGTGGGCGAGCCCAGAGGCTGAAGACCCCCTCCTCGCTGCTTCCGTCGCTTACGTCCGAACTGAGACCTACTTCGCCGCGCGGGCACACGCTGCCGGGCTTCGCGCCCTGGAACTCGCGCTCGACGCAGCGCCGGAACCCACCACCCCAACGGAGACCGCAGCGCGCGGAGCCCTCCACATGCGCGCCGCCGTCATCGCCGGCCGTGCCCAAGACGCGTCGGCCGCAGGCCTACACCTGCGCGAGTCCCGCGCCCTTGCCGACCGGGTACCTGAAGACGTCTATTACGGCACGGCCTTCGGACCCGATTCCGTAAAGACCCACGAGGTGTCTGTTGCTGTCAGCCTCGGCGGGGACCACGTCGGCCAGGCGCTCGACGTTGCCCGCGAATGGAAGCCGCCCACAAGTCTCCCAGCCGAGCGGCGCAGCGGCTTCTACATCGAACTCGCCCGTGCCCAGCTATGGGCGGGAGTTGCTGATGACGCCTTCGAGTCGCTGAAGGTCGCCCGCCGGATCGCCCCGCAGCACACACGCGAACACCCTTGGGTCCGCGAAGACGCTGCGACACTGCGCCGGCTGAAGCGAGCCGACTCCGAGACGCTCACCAACTTCGCCGAGTGGTGCGCGGCCATCTGACCCGTACCCCAACTACCCCTCGCTGGGGTACTTGCGTCCTTCTGCTGCCCCCACCATCTGTCCCACGCGTAGGAACCAGCAGATGGGATCGGGGATGCCAGACGCACTCCCACTCGCGCCGACGGTCATCAACGGCAGCGTGAGCATCGTCCGACTGCACGGCGAGGCCTGCTTCGACTGCGGGGCCGTCAACAAGACCCTACGCGCGGCTGGTCACGTCGTGGTCCGTGGCAGCACCCGCGTGTGGCAGATCGTCACGTGCGGATGCCGGAGCAAGGCGGCCGCCGCGTGAACGGCACAGGGAGAGGTCCGCAGACCCCGGCGACCGCGCGAACGGCCCCGGGGCACGGCCGACGCTTCGAGGGAGCGACGACATGACGAACGCTACAGCGCCCACAAAATCCGGGGCCAAGATGACCATCCGCGTCTACTCGGTGAACGGCGACGGTGAGGTCACCGACGAGCGCGGCACCGTGAGCATCCCCTACGGGCAGCAACCGCTCCCGCAGGGCGAGGCCTTCCCGCCGTGCCAGTGCCCGCGGCATCTGAAGGTGGGCGCTGCACGGTGAACGCCACCCGCCCCAACACGGAGGCGCCCCCGCTCGACGTCGAGACGATGCGTGCCGCCGCGCGCCGCCTGCTCGCCGAGGACGCCGAACTGCCCTCCTTCGACGAGCTGGAGACACTGACGCTCCGACTGCGCGGGCACATGATGCTGCTCATCCCCGGAGTCGAGCAGGCAGCGGCGCGGCAGCCCAAGGACGACATCCCCCGCTACTGCGCACTCGCGTGCATCGGTGAGGCCCGTATGCGGCTCGGTCTCGAAGCAGGCCACGGGCTTCCGGCGGGAATCGCTCACGCCAAGCGCCTGTCTCGCGCTCTGAACGCCCTGTGCGACCACTACGAAAACCTGGACGGCCACACGTGACCGGCAGGAAGTCGTGAAGGGGATCCTCGCACTCGTCGCGTACGTGGCGGCCGTGTCCGCCCCGGTCCTCGCCCTGGTGCTGGCGCGGACCCCGAACTGACGCACCCCTATGGCGGCCGATCCGGGTCAGGGCCGCACCCACAGATGCCCGTCTCGTCGGAGGTCCCGGAAGGACTCCGGCGGGACGGGTCCCAAGACTCCCGCCCCGGGTCCCCACCCTGGACAGGTCGAGCCCGGGGCGGGCCCACGATCCGCGGAGGTCCGTATGACCGCACGACCGATCATCACCCAGGGACAGGCCGCTTCCTGCTACTTCCGTACCACGGTGGACCACCCGTACCGCAAGGCGCTGATCCAGATCTGCGAACCCTGCAATGAGAAGTGCGCGCACTGCTTCGTCTCGGCGACGAAGCGCGGAGAGTACATGCCCCTGGAGAACGTCCGGGACCGTCTCATCCCCCAGCTCGCCGAGGCCCACGTCACCCGCGTCACGCTCACCGGCGGCGAGCCGTTCATGCACCCGGACCTCATCCAAATCGTGAGGGATTTCCGCACGGCCGGGATGGGCGTCGGCGTCTGCACGAACGCAACGATGGTGAGCGACAAGCAGATCACCGAACTCGCTGAGCTGGACGCGCACATGAACGTGTCCCTCGACGGGTTCTCCGCCGACTCACACGGGAAGTTCCGGGGCCGCCCGGAGGGCTTCGAGGAGACCGTCGAGACCGTGAAGCGGTTCGGTGCGGCGGGCATCCTCCAAGGCCTCCTCTGCACCCCGAACAACCTCGCCGAGGATGAGGAGTACGCCGAGCTGTGCGCGTTCGCCAAGGAGCAGGGCGCGACGTACGTCCTCATGAACCCGCTCGGCCCGATGGGACGCGGCGCCAACAGCCAGGGCAAGCTCCGGCGACCGGACGACCACATGCGGCACATCCGGGACCTCACGCTCCCCTTCGTCGACGAGGGCCTGGACATGGTCCACATCCGGTTCCCCAACGATGACAAGCCGCTCGCCGGGTGCGAGGCCGGGACCATCATCTACGTCTTCACGAAGGGCGAGGTCGCCGTCTGCCCCTACCTCGTGTTCGCCGCCCGTACGAAGGTGTCCAAGCACCCTGACACCGACTTCCTCATCGGCAACATGTGGCAGGACGACGACATCGCGGCCCGCCTCGACGCGTACAACTTCCACGAGCAGTGGGACGTCGGCGCCAACCCGACGTGCGGAGGCTGCTCGATGTCCTCCTCCTGCGGCAAGGGATGTCCGGCCGCCGTCGTCGCGGCCGGCCACCGGATCGGAGCCGTCGACACCGAGCAGTGCCCGGTCGTGCCGCAGCAGTCCCGCATGCTGCCGGTGGTCGGTGTCTCGTGACCGGCCGGGGAGTGTTCGTCACCCTGGACGGGCCGGGCGGCGTCGGCAAGTCGACCGCGAAGGCAGCCGTCGCCGACCAGCTCCGCGACGCGGGGCACGCGGTGTACGCGACACGCGAGCCCACCGACACACCGCTCGGAGGCCTCGCCCGGCACGGCACCGACCGGTACCGAGGCATGACGATGGCCTGTCTCATCGCGGCAGACCGCTACCAGCATCTGACGGAGGAGATAAGGCCGGCACTGGAGGGCGGCAGCATCGTCGTATGCGACCGGTACATCGCCTCGTCACTGGTGCTTCAGGTCATCGACGGCGTTGACCGTGACGTCGTGTGGGAGCTCAACCGCCACGCCGACCTGCCGGACCTCTCCGTGTTCCTCACCGCGCACCCGGACGTCATCGCAGACCGGCTCGCCCGGCGCGGCGCGCACAGCCGCTACGAGCAGCTCCCCGGCAGCAGCGTGATCGAGTTCGGTCTTTACGCCGAAGCCGCTACGTTCCTCACTGATTGCGGCGCGCGCGTCCTCGTCCTGGACACGACCGCCACCGATCCCGACAGCCTCGCGCGCACCATCGTGGGCGAGATCATCGCAATGCAGACCAGGGGCCGCCTCGATGGACGTGCTGACGTTCAACCTCAACAACCCCTCCCGCCAGCGGGCGGAGAGACAGCTCTCCTGGCTGGCGGCCCGGCCGGAGCATGTCATGGTGCTCACGGAAACGGCCCCGAGTGATGGCTGTGAGTTCCTCGTCGCCCGGTTCGAGGCGGCAGGGTTCCGAGTCGTCTTCCCCCGGCCGGAGCGCGGCGAGCGCGGTGTGATGATCGTGAGCCGTCTGCCCATCGAAGAGCCGTTGACGCGCTTCGGCTACCTTCCGCACCGCTACGTCTCTGTGACCGTCGAGACGGAGACAGGGCCGCTCGACATCATCGGCCTCTACGTCCCGTCCCGGAACGCCACAGAGGCGAAGACCGAGCGTAAGCGCCGGTTCCTCCAGGAGGCGGGCCGCGCGCTCAAGCTCGGCACGCCCGGGGCCCGGCTCATCATCGGGGACTTCAACATCCTGGAGCCGAAGCACCAGCCGCAGTATCCGTTCTTCAAGCCCTTCGAGTACGCGTTCTACGAGGGGCTCGAAGAGGCTGGCTACAGCGACGCGTTCCGGCACCTGTTCCCGACGGCCGCCGAATACTCCTGGGTCGGCCGCACGGGCGACGGCTACCGGTACGACCACGCCCACGTCTCCGCAGGCTTGGCCGACGCGATCCGCGGGTGCCTCTACCTGCACGAGCCGCGGACCCGTACGGATCGGCTCACGGATCACTCTGCCCTGGCGGTGCAACTCGACGTGATCCCCACGACGCTGCTGACGGTGTCCGATCCCACTGACCTCGCCGCGGCCAGTGCCCTCTTCTGAAACCAATCCCCGTACGTACGACCCCCTTTTGGAGAGCCTGATGGATGCAAGCACATGGGACCTCATCGACCGGCTTCGCGGCTGGCTGGACGCCGAGAGCCCGGTGACCGGCGACCTCGCGAAGTCCATGCGCGTACTCAAGATCGGCGAGGAGTTCGGTGAGGTCGTCGAGGCGCTGCACGGAGCGATGAAGGCGAACCCGCGGAAGGGTGCAAGTCATACGTGGGAGGACGTCCATAAGGAGCTCTGCGACGTCGCGATTACCTCTCTCATCGCGCTGGCCTCGCTCACGCCTGACGCGCCGAAGCTCTTCGACGAACGGCTCCGGCACATCGCTGACCGCTCACTCAACTGAAGACGCCCTGGGCGCTCGACCGTGCCTCGCCCCAGGGTTGGCCCCATCCCTCCGTCGCCCCCGTGGCGGATGGACGGGGCCTCCTCAGTCCACGAGGACGCAGACGCGCTTGTCGAGGGCGGCGGCGATTCGCAGAAGGTCGCTGAAGCGGGGGTCGCTCTGGCCGGCCTCGATGCGCTGAAGGGTGCGGCGGTCGATGCCGGTGATTTCGCTCAATCGTTCCTGGGTGTAGTCGGCTTCCAGCCGGAGATGGCGGATGCGGTCGCCCAGCTCGCGACGTCTGTCGATGATCCATGGGGCAAGGTCGCGAGGCACTCGACAAACTTGGACACCCCGTGATCACATGTCAGCGTCAGCCGTGTCGCTTTTTATGATCATGAACGATCGGGACCTTTCACGGGTTGCGAGAACTCCCGGCCCGTCGGAGATTCCGGAAGAACTCCGGCGGGCCGGGGTGCGTGTTGAGGCCCGTTCGTGCGGGGTGTGAACTACGCGACACGCATATGCCGCCCGCACTCTTCCCAACAGGTCGCTCTCGCTGGAAACTGATGCACGTGCCACCGGCCCCGCCGGGTGGGAGGTCCGGAAGCCTCCGACCCGGCGGGGCTACTGCATGCGCCGTAGAAAAATTCGGGTCCCTTAGTCGTGCATGTCCTGGCAGATGCACGGCGACCCCATGATGTGGGTGGCCGGGATCCGCGCGCTCTACTTGCAGGCCCTGCACCCGCGCGCGGTGCGCGGCGTCATGCAGAACTCGGACTTCCGCCGCGACGCCTGGGGCCGGCTGATGCGCACCGCGAACTTCGTCGGGACGACGACGTACGGGACCGCTGATGCCGCCGAGAGGGCGGGGGCGCGGGTGCGAAAGATTCACAGCATGCTCACGGTGAAGGACCCGGACACCGCCGAGCGCTACGGCGTCGACGAGCCCGAGCTGCTGCTGTGGGTGCACTGCGCGGAGATCGACTCCTATCTGCACGTCCTGCGGCGCTCGGGGTTCCGCCTCACGGACGCGCAGGCGGACCGATACATCGGCGAACACCGGGTCAGCGCCCGGCTGGTGGGCCTCGGCCCCGATGCCGTACCCGCTGACCAGGCCCAACTCGCCGCGTATTTCGAGAAGGTGCTGCCCGACCTCGCGGCGGGGCCCGAAGCGAGGGACGTGGACGACTTCCTGTCCCGCCCGCCGATCCACCCGTTGCTCGTCCCGGCGCGCGCACTGCTGTGGCGGCGCGTGGCGCGTCTGGCGTACGCCTCTCTGCCGCCGTACGCCCACGAGTTGTACGGCAGGACGGCCCCGTCGCCCGCCGCGGTGACCCGGCGCCTGCGTGTCACAGGCACCTTGCTGCGCTGTGTTCCCGCACGTCTGCGCTGGCAACTCCCGCCCAAACACATTCTGCGCGCCATGTCACGGCTCGGCCCCGGCTCACGCCCGGCACCGTACAAAGTCGGCAGATAGCTCGCCATACTGGACGGGCCGGGGGAGGCGCGGGGCTGAGCAGTGACGGGGGCGATCACGCGAGATGGCGGAGACCAGGCTGATCCAGAGCCGGTACCGGCTGCTCGATCTGATCGGGCGCGGCGGTATGGGCGAGGTGTGGCGGTCGCGGGACGAGTCGCTGGGGCGGCAGGTCGCCGTCAAGTGCCTCAAGCCGCTCGGCCCGCACCACGATCAGTCCTTCACGCGTGTCCTGCGGGAGAGGTTTCGCCGCGAGGCGCGGGTGGCCGCCTCGCTCCAGCATCGCGGGGTGACCGTCGTCCATGACTTCGGCGAGTCCGACGGAGTGCTGTACCTGGTGATGGAGCTCCTGGAGGGGCGCAATCTCAGCCAGCTCCTGGAGGACAACAAGCAGCACCCGCTGGCGGTCGCCGAAGTCGTCGACATCGCCGACCAGGTGGCGTCCGCGCTCGCCTACACCCATCAACAGGGTATCGTGCACAGAGACTTGAAGCCCGCGAACATCATGCGGCTCGCCGACGGCACGGTGAAGATCTGCGACTTCGGCATCGCCCGCCTCGGGCACGACATCGGCTTCACCTCGCGGCTGACCGGCACCGGTATCGCGATGGGCACCCCGCACTACATGTCTCCGGAACAGATCAGCGGCGCCCATGTCGACCAGCGCAGCGACCTGTACTCCTTCGGATGCGTGCTCTACGAGATCGCCACCGGGGCACCGCCGTTCGACCTCGACGACGCCTGGGCCGTCCTCGTCGGCCACCGTGACACCCCGCCCGAACCGCCGCGCAGCCACCGGACCGAAATCCCCGAGTACTTCGAGAAGATCATCCTGGAGCTGCTGGCCAAACGGCCCGAAGAGCGCCCGCAGGACGCCCGTGAACTCGGCCGCCGTATCAGCGCGGGCCGCACCACTCCGGCGTACGTGCCGACCGTGGTGACCCCGGCCGTGCGACAACCCGCGGGGCAGCAGCGGGCCTTGGCCCCCTCCACCCAGTCGCGCCCCGAGCAGCCGCCCTCGCGCGAACCCCGGCTGCCGTCCTGGACCCGGGGCATGACCACCGGCCACAAGGCCACCGGCACCGGACTGCGCGCCACACCGCCCGACGCGGCGGCCGGTCTCACCGGCGAATGGATCGCCCGCCCCTCCACGGCCGTCGCACACGAGCCCGAGCGCGGCGAACGGCCCACCTCTTCACCGGAATTGATCACCACTCTGACCGGCCGGCACAACGCCGGACTGAGCCTGGGGCGGCTCGGCCGCTGGACCGAGGCGGGCGAGGTGCACCGCGCGGTCGCCGCCGAGCGTGAGCACGCGCTCGGGCCCGACCACCCCGACACGCTCGCCAGCCGCTACGAGGTCGGCTTCACACTCAGCCGCACCGGGCGCCCCGCCGAGGCGCTGCGCGAGTACGCGCACGTCGCCCAGGCCAGGGAGCGGGTGCTCGGCGCCGAGCACCCCGACACGCTGGCCGCGCGGCAGGAAATGGCGTACGTCCTGGGCCAGTTGGGCCGCCATTTCGAGGCGCACCAGGCCTACACGTCCGTGCTCGCCGCCCGCGAGCGCGCCATCGGCCCCGACCATCCCGACACCCTGCGCTGCCGCCACAACCTCGCCTTCAACCTGAGCAGGCTGGGGCGTCTGGAGGACTCCTACCGCATGGCGAGCGAGGTCGCCGCCGCGCGCGCCCGGGTGCTCGGTCCGACCCACCCCGACACACTCGTCACGCGGTACGAAGTCGCCTATGCCCTGGGTCAGTTGGGGCGCTGGCCCGAGGCGCTGCACACCTACCAGGAGGTGGCCGAGGCCCGCACGCGGGCGCTCGGGCCCGACCACCCGGACACCCTCGCCGCCCGCTACGAGGTCGGCATCAGCCTCGGCCGGCTCGGCCGCAGCGCGCAGGCCCTGGAGCTGTACCGCGACCTGATCGAGGACCGCACCCGCGTGCACGGCCCCGCGCACCCCGAGACCCTGCGCGCCCGGCACGGCCTCGGAGTGAACCTGGGCCGGATGGGGCGCTGGGAGGAGGCGCTCGCCGAGTCCCGCGACGTCTGTGCGATCCGCGACCGCGTCCTCGGCGCCGACCATCCCGACACCCTCGTCAGCCGCCGCGAGGTCGCCGTCGGCCTCGGCTGGCTCGGCCGCTGGGCCGACGCGCTCACCGAATACCGCGGGGTGGCCACCGCCCGCGAGCGTGTCCTCGGCGCGGACCACCCCGACGCCCTGGCCAGCCGCAACGACGAGGCGCACTGCCTGGAACAGCTGGGCCGCGGCCAGGAGGCCGTGGAGCTGTACCGCAGAGTGGCGGCGTTACGGCAGCAGCGGGCGTCCCGAGGGCACTGAGCATCCGGACGCGTCCGTGTCCACTTACGGGTGCCCGCCGCTTGCCGCGCACCTCTGGCCGACGTAGATCATCACGTGCTACGAAGAACCATGCCTGCACACGAGGAATACGACGCCGTGATCGTCGGCGGGGGCCACAACGGACTCGTCGCCGCCGCCTATCTGGCCCGGGCCGGGCGGTCCGTCCTGGTCCTCGAGCGCCTGGGGAACACCGGCGGCGCCGCCGTGTCCACCCGGCCGTTCGCCGGAGTCGACGCGCGTCTGTCGCGCTACTCGTACCTGGTGAGTCTGCTGCCCCGGAAGATCGTGCGGGACCTCGGCCTCAACTTCCGCGTCCGTGGGCGCACCATCTCCTCGTACACACCCGTCGAACGGGACGGGCAGCCCACCGGGCTGCTCGTCGGTGGCGGCGAGCGGCGCACCCGTGAGGCGTTCGCACGGCTGACCGGCTCGCACCACGAGTACGAGGCGTGGCAGCGCTTCTACGGGATCACGGGCCGCCTCGCCCAACGGGTGTTCCCGACGCTCACCGAGCCGCTGCCCACCAGGGACGAGCTGCGCCGCCGCGTGGACGACGAGGACGCCTGGCGGATGTTCTTCGAGGAGCCGGTCGGCACGGCCGTCGAGGAGTACTTCGCCGACGACCTCGTCCGCGGTGTCGTCCTCACCGACGCCCTCATCGGGACCTTCGCCGACGCCCACGACCCCTCGCTGCGGCAGAACCGCTGCCTCCTCTACCACGTGATCGGCGGCGGCACCGGAGCCTGGGACGTGCCCGTCGGTGGCATGGGCGCCCTCACGGACGCCATCGCCGCGGCGGCGCGCACCGCGGGCGCCGTGCTCGCCACCGGCCACGAGGTGACGCGGATCGAGTCGGACGGAGAATCCGCCGAGGTCACCTACCGGACGGCGGACGGGGAAGGCGTCGTCGCGGCCCGGCACGTCCTCGTCAACGCCTCGCCGCAGGAGCTCGCGCACCTCACAGGCGACGAACCGCCCATCCCCGCCGAGGGCGCCCAGCTCAAGGTGAACATGCTGCTCACACGGCTTCCGAGACTGCGCGACACCTCCGTCGACCCGCGCGAGGCGTTCTCCGGGACCTTCCACATCGCCGAGGGGTACGAGCAGTTGGCGACCGCCCACGCAGAGGCCGCGTCCGGCGAGCTGCCCACCGCGCCGCCCTCCGAGATCTACTGCCACTCGCTCACCGATCCGAGCATCCTCGGCCAGGACCTGGTCGACCAGGGCTACCAGACCCTCACCCTCTTCGGCCTGCACACCCCCGCCCGGCTGTTCGAGCGGGACAACGACGCCGTACGGGAAGAGCTGTTGAAATCGACCCTGGCGCAGCTGGACGCCCACCTCGCCGAGCCGCTCGCGGGCTGCCTGGCCACCGACGCGGAGGGCCGCCCCTGTATCGAGGCGAAGACCCCGATCGACCTGGAGCGTGACCTGCGGCTGCCCGGCGGCAACATCTTCCACCGCGACCTCGCCTTTCCTTACGCCCAGGAGGGCACGGGCCGCTGGGGAGTGGAGACGCGGCAGGCGAACGTGCTGCTGTGCGGGGCCGGCGCGGTGCGCGGCGGCGGGGTGAGCGGGGTGCCCGGACACAACGCGGCGATGGCCGTGCTGGAGGAGGACCGCCAGGGCGGCTAGGAAAGCGCCTCTCGTATGCGGAGTCCTCAGTCCCCTGACGCCGTCCATCCCACCGTCTCGATGCGCGCGGCGTCTGCCGGACGGGCCTCATCGAAGGCGACGCGGCCCCCGGTCTCGACCCGCAGAGCGTCGACGTACGCGCCACGGCCGACGTAGAGCCGGTCGGTCGCGTACCGCCAGCGCAGTGCGAGCCGCGCCCCGCTCGGCACGTCGGCCGTGAGCCGGTGCCACGCCCGCCCCGACCAGCCGGTGACCGAACCGGCCGGATGCTCCCGCGGCTCTTCGCCCGGCAGCACCGTCGTGAACGGGACCGGCTGCCAGGTCGCTCCTCCGTCGGTCGTGGCCTCCAGGAAGAGGACGTCCGACGCGGGTTCGGTGTCCCACCACAGGGCGCAGCGCAGCCGGGCGGAGCCCGCCGTGGTGTCGAGTGCGGGGAGGGTGAGCGTCGCCGTCGCCGCGCTGGTCATCCCCGCGAACCAGGACGCATGGCCGCGCGCGGGACGCACCGGCACGGCCCGCGCCAGGTTGTTCCCGGCGGCGACCCGGGGAGCGGAGCCGGACCGCCAACCGCGCACCGGATGAACGGAGTTGCCGAGCACGATCAGGAAGGAGTCGGTCGTCGGGTCGAGGACCAGCGAGGTGCCGGTGAAACCGGTGTGGCCCGCGGTGCGCGGGGTGGCCATCGCGCCCATGTACCAGTGCTGGTAGAGCTCGAAGCCGAGGCCGTGTTCGTCGCCCGGGAAGGCGGTGTTGAAGTCGGTGAACATCAGGTCGACGGTCTCCGGCTCCAGGATGCGCGCCCTGCCGTATACGCCGCCGTTGAGCAGCGTACGGCCGAGGACGGCGAGATCCCAGGCGCAGGAGAAGACGCCGGCGTGGCCGGCCACCCCGCCGAGGGAGTACGCGTTCTCGTCGTGCACCTCGCCCCATACGAGACCGCGGTTCAGCCCCGACCAGGGCAGTCGCGCGTCCTCGGTGGCGGCGATCTTCGGCCGCCAGGAGGCGGGCGGGTTGTAGCGGGTGCGGTGCATACCGAGGGGGGCGGTGATCTCTTCGCGCAGGAGTGTGTCGAGTGTGCGGCCGGTGATCCTCTCCAGGACCAACTGGAGCGAGATCAGATTCAGGTCGGAGTAGCGGTACGCGGTACCGGGTGGGTCGATCGGTGCCTCGTCCCAGATCAGCTGGAGCTTTCCCTCGCGGGTCGGCGCGCCGTAGAGAGGGATCCATGCGCGCAACCCCGAGGTGTGGGTGAGGAGTTGACGGATGGTGACGTCCTGCTTGCCGCCGCCCGCGAACTCCGGGAGGTAGGAGGCGACCGTTGCCTCCAGCTCCAGCGCGCCGCGTTCGATCTGCTGGACGGCGAGGATCGACGTGAACAGCTTCGACACGGAGGCGAGGTCGTACACCGTGTCCTCGGCGGCCGGAATCCGCTGATCGGCGGGGAACTCCACACCGGTGTCCGTCTTCTCGTCGTACGCCGAGTAGCGCACCGCCATGCCGATCGGCTGATACAGGGCCACGGTGCCGCCACGCCCGGCGAGGAGGACGGCACCCGCGTACCAGGGGTGCTTGGGGGAGGGGCCGAGGAACGCCTCGGCGTCGGTGACCAGTTGGCGCAGATGGCCGTCGATCAGGCCCGCCTGCTCGGCCGTGCCGCGGCGCAGCGTCGGACGTCCGCCCCGGTCAGCGGCCGCCGCCGGCCCCGCCGGGAAGGGGGCGACGGCCAGTGCTCCGCCCACCGCCATGACTCTGCGGCCCAGTTGACGACGGGTCAGTCCGCCGCCCGTTTCGTCCTTCTCGCCGTCGTTCATCGAGGAGCCTCCCGCCGCGCCGCCTGAAAGTATCTTTCCGGGTTCGCTGTGCCGAGTGAAACTTTCCCGTCAGGGGTGGGTGTGTCAACCCTCCCGGAAGGGTCTCAAGGAATCTGACGATGTATCAGAAAAGGCCTTCCCTCGTCCGGACTACTGCGGCATCCTGCGGCCATGCAGACGGAGCTGAGCAAGAGATTGGGAGTCGAGCACGCCATCTTCGGCTTCACGCCGTTTCCCGCCGTCGCCGCGGCCATCAGTCGCGCGGGCGGATTCGGTGTGCTCGGCGCGGTCCGCTACACCGCCCCCGACGACCTCAAGCGCGACCTCGACTGGATCGAGGCGAACGTCGACGGCAAGCCCTACGGCCTGGACGTCGTCATGCCGGCCAAGAAGGTCGAGGGTGTGACCGAAACCGACGTGGAGGCGATGATTCCCGAGGGGCACCGGCAGTACGTCAAGGACACCCTCGCCAAATACGGAGTGGCCGAACTCGCCGAGGGCGAGGCGTCCGGGTGGCGCATCACCGGGTGGATGGAGCAGGTCGCCCGTACCCAGCTCGACGTCGCCTTCGGCTATCCGATCAAGCTGCTCGCCAACGCGCTGGGCTCACCGCCCGCCGACGTCGTCGACCGCGCCCATGAACGCGGGGTGCTCGTCGCGGCCCTCGCGGGCAGCGCCCGGCACGCACGCAAACACGCCGAGGCGGGCATCGACATCGTCGTCGCACAGGGCTACGAGGCGGGCGGTCACACCGGGGAGATCGCCTCGATGGTGCTCACGCCCGAAGTCGTGGACGCCGTCGACCCGTTGCCCGTCCTCGCGGCGGGCGGCATCGGCAGCGGCCGGCAGGTGGCCGCCGCGCTCAGTCTCGGCGCCCAAGGTGTGTGGCTGGGCTCCATCTGGCTGACCGTCACCGAGGCCGATATGCACTCGCCCGCCGTGACCCGGAAGCTGCTCGCCGCCGGGTCCGGTGACACGGTCCGCTCGCGCGCCCTGACCGGGAAGCCCGCGCGCCAGCTGCGCACCGAGTGGACCGACGCCTGGGACGACCCGAACGGGCCCGGCACACTTCCCATGCCCCTCCAGGGGCTCCTGGTGGCCGAGGCGCTCTCCCGGATCCAGAAGTACGAGGTGGAGCCGCTGCTCGGCACCCCGGTCGGGCAGATCGTCGGGCGGATGAACAGCGAGCGCAGTGTCCAGGCCGTCTTCGACGACCTGACCCGGGGCTTCGAGCAGGCCATAGACCGCGTCATCCGGATCGCGGGCAGGGGGGAACAGTCATGAGCACGCCTGCGAACGGCTTCTGGGCCCAGGCCGCCGCCGACCCCGAGCGGATGGCCCTGATCACCCCGGCCGGCGAGAAGTGGACCGCCGGACGGCTGCACGCCGCGGCCAACCAGCTCGTTCACGGACTGCGCGCCGCGGGCCTCGAACGCGGCGACGCCTTCGCGGTCGTCCTGCCCAACGGCGTCGAGTTCTTCGTCGCCTACCTCGCCGCCTCACAGGCCGGCCTCTACCTCGTGCCCGTCAACCATCACCTCGTCGGCCCCGAGATCGCCTGGATCGTCTCCGACTCGGGCGCCAAGGTCCTGATCGCCCACGAACGGTTCGCGGACGCCGCCCGGCACGCCGCCGACGAGGCGAAGCTCCCCGGACCACAGCGCTACGCGGTCGGTGACATCGAGGGATTCCGGCCGTACGCCGAACTCCTGGACGGGCAGCCCGAGTTCGCGCCCGCCGACCGCACCCTCGGCTGGGTCATGAACTACACCTCGGGCACCACGGGACGCCCGCGCGGCATCCGGCGCCCACTGCCGGGCAAGCTTCCCGAGGAGTCGTATCTCGGCGGCTTCCTCGGCATCTTCGGCATCAGGCCGTTCGACGACAACGTGCACCTGGTCTGCTCGCCGCTCTACCACACCGCCGTGCTCCAGTTCGCGGGCGCGTCCCTGCACATCGGCCACCGCCTCGTCCTGATGGACAAGTGGACGCCCGAGGAGATGCTCCGTGTCATCGACGCACACAAGTGCACCCACACCCATATGGTCCCGACCCAGTTCCACCGGCTGCTGGCGCTCCCCGACGAGGTGAAGGCGCGCTACGACGTGTCGTCCATGCGGCACGCCATCCATGGCGCCGCCCCGTGCCCGGACCATGTGAAGCGGGCCATGATCGAGTGGTGGGGCGAGTGCGTCGAGGAGTACTACGCGGCCAGTGAAGGCGGCGGCGCCTTCGCGACCGCCAAGGAGTGGCTGAAGAAGCCCGGCACGGTCGGCAAGGCGTGGCCCATCAGTGAGCTCGCCGTCTTCGACGACGACGGCAACCGGCTGCCGCCCGGGGAGCTCGGCATCGTCTACATGAAGATGAGCACCGGCGGGTTCTCGTACCACAAGGACGAGAACAAGACGAAGAAGAACCGCATCGGCGACTTCTTCACGGTCGGCGACCTCGGCTGTCTCGACGAGGACGGCTACCTCTTCCTCCGCGACCGCAAGATCGACATGATCATCTCGGGCGGGGTCAACATCTACCCTGCCGAGATCGAGTCCGCGCTGCTCACCCATCCCGCCGTCGCCGACGCCGCCGCCTTCGGGATCCCGCACGACGACTGGGGCGAGGAGGTCAAGGCCGTCGTCGAGCCCGCGCCGGGCCACGAGCCGGGCCCGGGGCTCGCCGCCGACATCCTCGGCCACTGCGCGCAGCGGCTCGCCGGATACAAGCGGCCCAAGAGCCTCGACTTCATCGAGGCCATGCCGCGCGACCCCAACGGCAAGCTGTACAAGCGGCGGCTACGGGATCCGTACTGGGAGGGCCGCACCCGAGCCGTGTGACCCAGGCCGACGCGTGCCCGCGGCGTCCGGAACCCTCCGGACGCCGCGCGCGATGGTCAGCGGTGGTCGCTCACCCGGATCACCCGCAGCCCCGGCGAGGACAGGATGTCCTTCTCGCAGAACCGGGAGGTCACCCATCGCTCGCCGGAGAACAGCCGCGTCTGGTCGCTGAAGTGCGGCGAGTTCGGGTTCGACGACTGGGAGTACGTCAGCAGGGTCCGGGCGACCGGGCAGCGGCTGCCGTCCCAGCCGACCGCCTGGATGTACGAGGACCCGGTGGTGACCTCGCTGTATCCGCCGGCCGCCGGGTTCCACACCGGCTCGACCTTGTTCCACACGCCGAGCGACTCCGTGCCGCCCGGGACGGGAACGCGCTGACCGCCGCGTACCACGAACTGGTTCGCGCCGAGCGGGGCGCCCAACGCGATGCCCGCCGTACGCAACTCCGTCACCGTGTCCGCGAGGGCCGTGGTGAAGCCGGGCGCCTCGGTGTTGAGCGTGTTCGGGGTGCGGACCGGGTCCGCTGCCGAGAACGGGACCTTCCACAGCTGCGCCGCCGGTACCGCGACCGTCAGCTTCCGCCAGAACCGGTCGAAGAGCAGCGCACCCCGGCTGTCGGTGTTCATCGTGTGGTCCCACGCCTTGAGCACAGCGCAGGCCTCGGCCACGTCAACCGGCTTGCCGTCACTGCCGGTTGCCGTCCCGCCCGGCAGGGCGGCACACGCCCGCGCCGCGTCGTCAGCGATGAGATCACCGGCGGGCACCCGGTTCGCGAACTGCTGTGCCTGAAGATCCCGCAGGGTCAGCCCGCCCTTCGCGGCCATCGTCGCCACGTCCTCGACCGCGCCCCGCGTGCGCATCGTGCGCTGCGTACCGATCGTGCCGAAGACCCGCTCGTACCCGCTGAGCGGCCGGTCGGTATTGGCCAGCCAGGCACTGTCGTTGGAGTTCTCCGCGTACGGCGCGTCCTTGAGCACCGGCATCTTCGCCGGCCCGAAGATCCCCGGCTGCACGGCGTCGGCGTCGCTGCCCAGCGCGCAGTCGCCGCGCGAGCCGTCCAGGATCGCGACACCGGCCGACGGGTACGTC
Source organism: Streptomyces sp. NPDC048415 (assembly GCF_040651675.1). Taxonomy (NCBI): domain Bacteria; kingdom Bacillati; phylum Actinomycetota; class Actinomycetes; order Kitasatosporales; family Streptomycetaceae; genus Streptomyces; species Streptomyces sp. NPDC048415. The sequence goes on from NZ_JBEZKJ010000012.1 coordinate 79,167, forward strand.
ACCTTGCCGAGCGGAGTCGAGCAGCGCTGCGCCAACTCGTCGGTGATGCGGGGGAGAACCTGCGACTGCGTGAACAGTGAGTGGCCGCCCGAGTCGGCGGCGATCGTGTTCACCCACGGCAGCCCCTGGGTGCGCTTCAGCGCCGCGAGGACGTCGGCCGTGCCGCGGGCCTTGCTGAAGCCGAGCGCCGTGTCGGAGGCGCGGAGGTTGGCCGCGTTCGGGTCGTTCAGCGCGTACGCCGTCGTGGACGTCCAGGGGAGCGGCAGTTGTGCGCCCAGCGAGGTGACGACCGGGCCGTACCGGGTCCACCACTGGGTGCGCGTCACCGGCGTGCCGTCCCGCACGTCGACGGTGACAGTCCGCTTCGTCATGCGTTCCGGATTGCCGTCCACCAGATACGTCGTCGGATCGGCCGGATCCAGCGTCAACTGGTGGAGGTTGAGGGTGATGCCTGTCGCGACGGTGTGGCTCCACGCCACGTGCGCGGTGTGGCCGATGGATATCGTCGCCGAGCCGAGCAGCGCGCCGCCCGCCACGTTCAGCTCGCCGGGGATGGTCTGCTGCACCTGCCAGAAGCGGCGGCCGCCCTGCCAGGGATAGTGCGGATTGCCGAGCAGCAGGCCGCGGCCGCCCGCGGTCGTGGCACCGCTGAAGGCGACCGCGTTGGACCCCATGTCGGCGGTGTCGAACAGTTCGCGCGCCGCGAGAGCGGTGCTCCTCGCGTCGGGCGCGCTCATGGCGCTGGTCGTGGTCGTCGGCGGCTGCGCGGCCGTGATGCCGTCGACGCCCCGGCCCTGACCTCCGAGGACGGCCAGTGCGAAGCCGCGCGCGGCCACGTCCACCTGGGTCACCGGGCGGACCCAGTCGGCACCCCGGCACGCGGGATCGGTGATCCGGTTCTGGGCGAGCCAGGCGTTGTAGCCGGCCGCCCAGCCCCGCATCAGATCCTTGGCCTCACGCCCGGGCCCCTGGGGCGCCGGCTCGGCCAGCAGTTTCTCGACCGTGCCCGACTCCCGCACGCCGCGGAAGTACAGGTCGCTGGAGAGATTCCTGGCCGCCGAGGACAGCGATCCGTCGGTCGCCGCGTCGGGCCCGAAGAAGCGGGACCGCTCGCCGCGCACGGTCACGAATCCGTCGGCGAGAGTGCACACCTGGTCGGCGGCCTGCGCCCAGCCGGTGCCGAAGCCGAGGTTCGCGTAGTCCTTGGCGACGATGTGCGGGATGCCGTACTCGGTGTACCGGATCACGGCCGACAGGCCGCCGCGCGAGGGATGTTCCTGACGGCTTTCTCGCTGCGTCGCGGCCGCGGGCAGTGAAGCCGTGGCGGTGAGCAGGACGACCGCAGTGACGACGAGCCGTCTCAGGCGGGTGCGCATCGTGCCTCCCAACATCATTGGGGGAAGGGGCGGTTGAGCGTACCAACGGGTATGTGTGGCGTTGGTGTGTCTGTTCGACTTCGTGCGTTGACTTGACCTCCCTGTGCCGCGGATCGAGGATCATGTGTCATGACGCCCGGACACGGCAGCACGGTTGACGGGGTGCTGCGGCGCAGCGCCCGGCGCACCCCGGCACGACTCGCGGTCGACTACCGCGAGCGATCCTGGACCTATGCGGAACTCGACGAGGCCGTCTCCCAGGCCGCGAGCGTGCTCCTCGACGAGGGGCTCGCCCCGGGCGATCGGGTCGGCGCCTACGGCCACAACTCCGACGCGTACCTGATCGGCTTCCTCGCCTGCGCCCGCGCGGGCCTCGTGCACGTGCCGGTCAACCAGAATCTGACCGGCGACGACCTCGCGTACATCGTCGGCCAGTCGGGGAGCACCCTGGTCCTGACCGACCCCGACCTCGCGGGGCGACTGCCCGACGGCGTACGGACGATGCCGCTGCGGGACGCCGACGGCTCGCTGCTCGCGCGGCTGGACGCGGCGCCCCCCTACGACGGCGGGGAGCCGCGCGGCGACACGCTCGTGCAGCTGCTCTACACATCCGGCACCACCGCCCTGCCCAAGGGCGCGATGATGACGCACCGCGCCCTCGTGCACGAGTACCTGAGCGCGATCACCGCCCTCGACCTGAGCGCGGGGGACCGGCCCGTGCACTCGCTGCCGCTCTACCACTCGGCCCAGATGCACGTGTTCCTGCTGCCGTATCTCGCGGTCGGCGCGTCGAACATCATCCTCGACGCGCCCGACGCCGATCAGCTGTTCGACCTGATCGAGGACGGCCGCGCGGACAGCCTGTTCGCCCCGCCCACCGTGTGGATCGGCCTGGCGAACCGCCCCGACTTCGCGACCCGCGACCTGAGCGGGCTGCGCAAGGCCTACTACGGGGCGTCGATCATGCCGGTGCCCGTCCTGGAGCGGCTGCGGGAACGGCTGCCGAAGCTGGCCTTCTACAACTGCTTCGGGCAGAGCGAGATCGGCCCGCTGGCCACCGTCCTCGGGCCCGACGAGCACAAGGGGCGGATGGACTCCTGCGGGCGTCCGGTGCTGTTCGTGGACGCGCGGGTGGTCGACGAGGACGGCAAGGACGTGCCCGACGGAACGCCGGGTGAAGTCGTCTACCGCTCACCGCAGTTGTGCGAGGGGTACTGGGACAAGCCGGAGGAGACGGCCGAGGCCTTCCGCGACGGCTGGTTCCACTCCGGGGACCTCGCCGTGCGGGACGCCGACGGGTACTTCACCGTCGTCGACCGGGTGAAGGACGTCATCAACTCCGGTGGCGTGCTGGTGGCCTCCCGGCAGGTCGAGGACGCGCTGTACACCCATGAGCGGGTCGCCGAGGTGGCCGTGATCGGCCTGCCCGACGAGCGCTGGATCGAGGCCGTCACCGCCGTGGTCGTCGCCCGCGGGGAGGTCACCGAGGCCGAACTCGTCGCCCACGCACGCGAGAAGCTCACCCACTTCAAGGCCCCCAAGCGGGTCCTGTTCGTGGACGAGCTGCCGCGCAACGCCAGCGGGAAGATCCTCAAGCGTGAGCTGCGCGACCGGTTCGGCGAGGACCAGGGAGACTGACGGGACCAGTCCAGGGACGACCGGCCAGAGGGGCGCCCCCGGCCTCACAGACGTGGGGGGAGGGCACGCCCTCCCCTCACGCTCGGCTTCGCTCGCGCGGGGGGCCCCATCCGCGTTGTCATTGGTTGTCGACGCTCCGCGTCGCCGCCCTCCTCCGCCGTGCATCCGGACGCACCATCCCCCGCTCAGCTGCGCCGATCAGAAACCCTTGCTTCCCTGCGACCAGATCCCGCCGGACAGGACCTAGCGCGGGCGCAGATCGACGATCCGCCTGATCTTCCCCACCGACCGCTCCAGCGACTCCGGTTCGACGATCTCCACCGTGACCGACACGCCGATCCCGTCCTTCACGGCCGCCGTGATCGCCCGGGCCGCCGCCTCGCGGATCTCGGGTGTGGCGCCGGGCCGTGCCTCGGCCCGTACGGTGAGCGCGTCGAGGCGGCCCTCGCGGGTCAGCCGAAGCTGGAAGTGCGGGGCGACTCCCGGTGTGCGCAGCACGATCTCCTCGATCTGCGTGGGGAAGAGATTCACGCCCCGCAGGATCACCATGTCGTCACTGCGGCCGGTGATCTTCTCCATCCGGCGGAAGACCCGCGCCGTGCCGGGCAGCAGTCGTGTCAAGTCCCGTGTCCGGTAACGGATGACGGGCATCGCCTCCTTGGTGAGCGAGGTGAACACCAGCTCGCCCTCCTCGCCGTCCGGCAGTACCTCGCCGGTAATCGGGTCGACGACCTCCGGATAGAAGTGGTCCTCCCAGATGTGCAGACCGTCCTTGGTCTCCGCGCACTCCTGCGCGACACCCGGGCCGATCACCTCCGACAGGCCGTAGATGTCCACCGCGTCGATCGCGAACCGCCCCTCGATCTCCCGTCGCATCTCCGCGGTCCACGGCTCGGCCCCGAAGATGCCGACGCGCAGCGAGGTGCCGCGCGGATCGACGCCCTGCCGCTCGAACTCGTCGAGCAGCGTCAGCATGTACGAGGGAGTCACCATGATGATCTCGGGTCTGAGGTCCTGGATCAGCTGGACCTGCCGTGCCGTCATGCCCCCGGACGCGGGGATCACCGTACAGCCGAGCCGTTCGGCGCCGTAGTGCGCGCCGAGCCCGCCCGTGAACAGGCCGTAGCCGTATGCCACATGTACCTTGTCGCCCGGACGGCCGCCCGCCGCGCGGATCGAACGGGCCACCATGTCAGCCCACATGGACAGGTCGTTCTCGGTGTAGCCGACGACCGTCGGCCGCCCGGTCGTGCCGCTCGACGCGTGGATCCGCCGGATCCGGTCCTGGGGGACCGCGAACATCCCGTACGGATAGTTCTCGCGCAGGTCAGCCTTCGCCGTGAACGGGAACCGTGCGAGGTCGGCGAGCGCACGGCAGTCGTCCGGGCGTACGCCCGCCTTGTCGAAGGACTCCCGGTAGAAGGGCACGTTCTCGTAGGCGTGCCGCAGCGAGGCCCGCAGCCGCTCGAGCTGTAGCGCTCGAAGCGCCTCCGCGTCGAGCCGCTCACCCTCGTCCAGCAGGCCATTCGCATCTGCCATGGGGACGTCTCCCTCGCTAACCGCATCAATCCGGACGACCGATCATTCGGTCGAGGTGTTCGGGATCAGTAATCCAGTGGCCTGGGCGGTCGTCAAGGCGTGTGGCAGCAAGCGGTGGGAGGAATTCCGCGGGGGTGGGCGTGCGGGTGGGGTTTTGCCCCGCTGAATACAGCCGGTCAGCGCACCAGGCAGGGCCGCTTGGCGTCGAACTCCCAGCCGGGGACGAGATAGCGCATCCCGATGGCGTCGTCGCGTGCCCCCAACGCCTTCTCCTGGTACAGCTCGTGTGCCGCGAGGAGGCGGTCCGTGTCGAGCTGGATGCCCAGGCCTGGGGCGTCGGGGACGGCGATCTCGCCGTCGACGATGCGGGGCGGGGCGGTGGTGAGTCGTTCCAGGCCCTCCTGCCAGATCCAGTGCGTGTCCAGGGCGTTGTAGGCGCCGGGTGCCGCGGCGCCGCAGTGGGTGACCATGGCCAGCGAGATGTCGAAGTGGTTGTTGGAGTGGCAGCCCCAGGTCAGGCCCGTCGCGTCGCACAACTGGGCCACCCGCACGGAGCCCCGCATCGTCCAGAAGTGCGGATCGGCCAGCGGGATGGAGACCGACTGGAGCGCCAGGGCGTGGGTGAGCTGCCGCCAGTCGGTGGCGATCATGTTGGTCGCGGTGGGCAGCCCGGTGGCGCGGCGGAACTCGGCCAGGATTTCGCGCCCGGAATAGCCGCCCTCGGCTCCGCAGGGGTCCTCGGCGTACGCGAGGGTGCCGACCAGGGGCGTACACAGCTCGACGGCCTCGCTCAGCGACCACGCGCCGTTCGGGTCGAGGGTGATGCGGGCGTCGGGGAAGCGGTCCTTCAGCGCCCGTACGGCCCTGACCTCCTCGGTGCCCTCCAGGACACCGCCCTTGAGCTTGAAGTCCCGGAAGCCGTACAGGTCATAGGCGGACTCGGCCTGCCGGACGATCGCCTCGGGCGTGAGCGCCTCCTCGTGCCGGATCCGGTACCAGTCCACGTCCGCGTCGGGTTCACGGACGTACTCCAGGTCGGTGCGGCCGGGGTCGCCGACGTAGAAGAGGTAGCCCAACACCCGTACGCTGTCGCGCTGTTGTCCGTCGCCGAGCAGGGCCGCGACCGGCACCTCGAGGTGCTGCCCGAGGAGGTCGAGCAGCGCCGACTCGACGGCGGTGACGGCGTGCACGGTGGTGCGCAGGTCGAAGGTCTGGGCGCCGCGCCCGCCGGCGTCACGGTCGGCGAAGCGGTCCCCGATCTCACGCAGCACGCGCTGGTAGTCGCCCACCTTGGCGCCGACGACGAGCGCTTCGGCATCGCGCAGCGTCCGGGTGATCTTCTCGCCGCCGGGAACCTCACCGAGACCCGTACGGCCCTCGGAGTCCTTGAGGACCACGACGTTGCGGGTGAAGTAGGGGCCGTGCGCGCCGGACAGGTTCAGCTCCATGCAGTCTCGGCCGGCGACCGGATAGACGGAGAACTCGGTGACAGTCGGTTGCTTGCTCATCATCGGAATCCTTGCTTACGAGGTGGTCGGGGCCGGTGTTCACAGGCTGTCGGGGCCGGTGTTCAGAGGCTGAGGACGTCGAGGGCCCACTCGACCGCCAGTACACCGCCGAGACCGAGGATCGCCAGCACCGTCGTATAGCTGGTACGGACCTTGATCGCGTCGATGACCGAGAGGTTGAAGTACTCCTTGAACAGCCAGAATCCAGGATCGTTGACGTGGGAGAAGGCGATGGAGCCGCAGGAGACGGCCAGCACCATCATCTCGGGGTGGGCCCCGCTGCCCGCCAGCAGCGGCAGCACCACGCCGGAGGCGGTGACGACGGCGACCGTCGCCGAGCCGAGCGCGATACGCAGGATGACCGCGATGAGCCAGGCCAGGACGATCGGCGAGATCGACCAGGTGGCCGTGGCGTCCTTGATGTAGTCGGAGATCCCGCCTTCGACGAGGACGTTCTTGAAGGCGCCGCCGGCGCCGATCACCAGGAGGATCATCGCCATCGCCTGGGCCGCCGAGGTGCAGGAGGCGCTGACGTCGGCGAGGCTCCGGCCGATGCGCGGTCCGAAGGCCCACACCGCCAGGAGCAGCGTGAGCAGGAGCGCGATCGGCGCCGAGCCGATGAAGGCGACGAAGTGCAGGAATGGCGTCTGGGCGGAGGTGGCCAGGTCGGTCACCGCGGCACCGGCGATCAGGACGACGGGGAAGAGGGCTACGGAGAGTGACCAGCCGAGGCCGGGCATCTCCTCGTCGGTGAACTCGCGCTCGCTGACCAGGCCCTTGGGGATGGCGGGGTTCATCACCTTGATGAACGGCAGCCGCGGCCACAGCAGCGCGATCAGCGCGCCGGCCGGCACGGCGATGAACAGGCCGTAGAAGAGGGTGAGTCCGATGGACGCGTGAAATGTCGAGGCCACGGCGGTGGGGCCAGGGTGCGGAGGCAGGAAGCTGTGCATGGTCGACAGGGCGATCGACATCGGCAGTCCGACCCACAGCAGGCGTGCCCCGGTGACCCGCACCAGGGTGAACGCGATGGGCACGATGATGATGAAGGCGACCTCGTAGAACATGGTCACGCCGATGAGCATGGAGGTGACCACCATGGCCACCTGGACCCAGCGGGGGCCGAAGGCGTCGAGGAGCCTGCCGGCTATGCGCTGGGCGGCACCGGAGTCCCCCATGACGCGGCCGACCATCGCGCCGAGCCCGATGGTGAGCATGGTGTCGCCGATCTGACCGCCGATGCCCTCGGAGAGGACGTCCGGGATCTTCTCCAGCGGTATTCCGCGGACGACGCCGACACCGACCGCCACCAGCAGGAGGGCGGCGAAGCCGTTCATTTTCAGCCGGGTCATGAGGACGAGCAGAATCAGGACGCCGATTCCGACGACGAGCAGTGGCAAGGCAGTTCCCCTTTGAACTGTGATTCCAGCGGCTCCGGAAGCACCCGACGGGCGCGCGCGGGCTCGTCAGGCGGTTCGGCGTACGGCTCCCACCAGGGCCAGTCCCTCGTCCAGGACCTTCTCCAGATCGGCGAGGTCGGCCGGGCCGGGCTCGGTGAGCGGGGCGCGCACGGGGCCGACCGGGAGGCCGCGCAGCCGGGCGGCGGCCTTGACCAGCGAGACGGCGTAGCCCGGCACCCGGTCGCGCAGCTCGACGAGCGGGACGTAGAAGTCGCGCAGGAGCGTGTGCACGGTCGCGTCGTCGCCGTCTTGGAAGGCGGCGAAGAAGGCGTCGGCGATCTCGGGCGCGAAGGCGTGGACGGCTGAGGAGTAGGCGGGCACGCCGACGGTGGCGTACGCGCGAGCCTGGATCTCGGCGGTGGCGGCGCCGTTGAAGAAGAGGAAGCCGTCGGGGGCGGCGAGGGTGAGGCGCTGCAGCCGGTCGAGGTCGCTGTGCCCGTCCTTCAGGCCGATGACGGTGGGGATCTCCGCGATGCGGCGCAGTCCGTCGAGGGTGAAGGCGACCGGCCCGCGCTGATAGGCGATGAGCGGCAGCCGGGAGCCGTCGGCGATCCGGCGCAGTTGCTCGACCAGTCCGTCCTGCGGGGCCTCGACGAGATAGTGGGGCAGCACCAACGCGGCGTCGGCGCCCGCCGCTTCCGCGATCCGGGCGAACCGCACCGCCTGCGCCCAGCCGTAGCCGATGCCCGCGACGACGGGCAGCCGGCCCTCGGCGATCTCGACCGTGGCCTCGACGACGGCTCGATACTCCTCCTCGTCCAGCGCGCTGAACTCGCCTGTTCCACAGGCCGGGAACACCGCTCCAGGAGCGGTCGCCAACTGGACGGTCAGATAGGCCCGATACGACTCGAGGTCGAGGCCGCCGTCGTCGAGAAAGCTGGTGAGCGGGAAGGACAGCACCCCGTCCGTCATGCCCTTCCGCAGCCGCTCGGCTACGCCCTCGGCCTCCGCGCTGAACGCTGTCATGAATCTCATCCCTATATGCAGATGGGGTCTATGTATGAGAATGGAGGCTAGGTTCGTGAACCCCGAGAGGTCAATGGGTGGGAGGGCGCGGATTTACGATGGGGCCCATGCCGGAGAGCACAGGGGTCCGCGGAGTGAAGTCGGCGGCCCGAACGGTCGCGCTGCTGGAACTGCTGGCCGACCGCGGCGACCGGCCCTCGCGCCTGGACGAACTCGCCGAGGAGCTGAACGTGCCGCGCAGCAGCATGTACCAGCTGCTGCAGACCCTCGTCGACTGCGGCTGGGTCCGCTGCGACACCACCGGCTCCCTCTACGGCATCGGGATCCGCGCTCTGCTCACGGGCACCAGCTACCTCGACAGCGACCGGCACGTCCGCATGGTCCGCCCGTACCTCGACGAGGCCTCGGACGCGCTCGGCGAGACGATCCACATGGCGAGGCTCGACGGCTCAGACGTCGTCTACCTCGCGACCCGGGAATCCCACGAATACGCGCGCACCATCAGCCGCGTCGGCCGCCGGATCCCGGCCCACGCCACCGCCCTGGGAAAGGCACTCCTCGCCGAGCGCCCAGCCGACGAACTCCCGCTGTCCGCCGAGCCGTTGCCCGCCCTCACCGACAACACGCACACGCACCGCGCCGACCTGCTCGCCGACCTCGCGGCGGTACGGGAGCGCGGCTACTCCGTCGACCGTGAAGAGACCGTGACCGGCATCGTGGGCTTCGGCTTCGCCCTGCGCTACGACACACCGGCCACCGACGCCATCAGCTGCTCGGTCCCGGTGCACCGGCTCACTGACGACCACGCGGCCCGCATCGTCTCCGTCATGGGCGAGATCCGGGCGAAGATCGAAACCCTGCTGCCGCCCGCTTCGGGGGCTACCGACTGGCGTTGACGGCCGGACGGGGATTGTTCGGCGAGGGCCGACCGACCCGGTCTCGGTGATCCCGCACATGACCTACAGCCCCACGGGAACCCGCCGACGCATGTACGGCCTGCCACTCCTCGCCGTGTGTCTGAGCTACTTCATGGTGATCCTCGACGCCGCCGTCGCCACCGTCGTCACGATCGCCGTGCCCGTGATCGTGACTCGCTGGGTGCGTCCGTGACCGGGCTGCAATTGCCGCCTCCGCCGTACTGAATGCCGCCCGCCAGACGGGCAGCGCGGTCGGGGTCGCGCTGTTCGGCACGCTGATCGCGGCGCACCTGGTGGCCGGGCGGCATCTGTCGGTCGTCGTGGCCGCCACGGGTTTCCTCGCGGCGGCCGTACTCGCGGCGACCCTTGTCCGGCCCGGCGCCGAGAGCCGTGAGGACGCTGGTCAGCGGGCCGCCTCGGCTGCGACCGACCGCGCCCACCGGTAGTCCGCCTTCCCGCTGGGCGAGCGCTGGATGGAGTCGGTGATCACGAGTTGACGGGGGACCTTGTAGCCGGCGAGGTGGGAGCGGCAGTGGGCCTGGATGTCCCCCAGAGACGGCAGGGCCGCGCCGTCGCGGAGCTGGACGACGGCCGCCACGTGGTTGCCCCACGTTTCGTCGGGCACCCCGGCGACCAGCGCGTCGTACACGTCCGGATGCGACTTGAGGGCCTGCTCGACCTCCTCGGGGTAGACCTTCTCGCCGCCGGTGTTGATGCACTGGGAGCCGCGGCCGAGGACGGTGACGATGCCCTCCTCGTCGACCGTGGCCATGTCGCCGAGGAGCACCCAGCGCTCCTCGCCCTTCTGGAAGAAGGTCTCGGCGGTCTTCTTCGCGTCGTTGTAGTAGCCGAGCGGCACATGGCCGCGCTGCGCGATGCGGCCGGGCTCGCCGACGGCGACCGGCTCGTGCGTGGCCGGATCCACCACCTGCGTACGAGAGTTGACGCGCACCCGGAAGCCGCGCTCGGGACCCGAGTCCGCCGTCGCCGTTCCGTTGAAGCCCGACTCCGACGAGCCGAAGTTGTTCAGCAGCATCACGTTAGGGACGAGTGCCTGGAACTGCTCGCGCACCGTGTCCGACATGATCGCGCCGGAGGACGACACGCTGAACATGGAGGAACAGTCGGTGCCCTTCATCGGCCCGTTCAGCGCGTCGATGAGCGGCCGCAGCATCGCGTCGCCGACCAGCGACATGCTGGTGACCTTCTCCTTCTCGATCGTCCGCAGGACCTCCTCGGGGACGAACTTGCGGTGGATGACGATCCGTTGGCCGAAGTTGAAGCCGATGAACGCGGTGAGCGTCGACGTCCCGTGCATCAGCGGGGGAGTGGGGAAGAAGGTGATCCCCTCGCCACCCGCCGCGACCCGCTCGGCGAGCTCTTCCGGTTTACTGACCGGCTCGCCCGTCGGAGCGCCGCCGCCGAGCCCGGAGAAGAACAGGTCCTCCTGCCGCCACATCACGCCTTTGGGCATCCCGGTCGTGCCGCCGGTGTAGATGATGAACTGGTCGTCTGCCGCACGCGGCGGGAAACCCCGCTCGGGGGATCCGGCGGCCTCTGCGTCCCCGAAGTCCACCGCCTTCAAGGGATCCGCACCCGCCGCAGGAGTTCCCACCCGTACGAGATGCCGCAGTACCGGAGCGTGCGGCAGTGCCGCGGCCACCCGGTCGGTGAACTCCGCGTCGAAGACCAGCGCGACCAGATCCGCGTCCCGGTAGAGGTAGACCAACTCCTCTTCGACATAACGGTAGTTGACGTTGACCGGCACAACCCGCGCTTTGAGGCAGCCCAGCACGGTCTGCAGATACTCGACGCCGTTGTAGAGGTGGAGTCCGAGGTGCTCGCCGGGGCGTACGCCGCTGTCGATCAGGTGATGGGCGATCCGGTTCGCCGCCGCGTCCAGTTGGGCGTACGTCAGCCGGCGCTCCGCGCCCGTCCCTGGGTGGTCGACGTACACGAGCGCCTCGCGGCCCGGGACCACGTCGACGACCGACTCGAACAGGTCGGCAAGGTTGTACTCCACCGCTCCTCCTGACCCCGAACGTCCGTGGCTGCCCGGTCATCAGAGCAAAGCGGGACCCAACTGTGAAGGGTCCCGGCAGAAGAAATCTGACTACCTGTCAGAAAACTCTTGTACTGGCTCCTCGCCTCCTGCAACCTGTTCTCGCATCCGAGACGGGAGGACGGCAATGGGTGGGACGGAACACCTCACCGTGCAGCGCGAAGGCGCCACACTGGTGCTCACGCTCAACAGGCCCGAGGCCAAGAACGCGCTCTCGCTGCCGATGCTGGTCGGCCTGTACGACGGCTGGCTCGAGGCCGACAAGGATGACGCGATCCGCTCGATCGTGCTCACCGGAGCGGGCGGCGCCTTCTGCGCCGGGATGGACCTCAAGGCGCTGGCCGGAAAGGGCATGGAGGGCGAGCAGTACCGGGACCGGCTGAAGGCCGACCCGGATCTGCACTGGAAGGCGATGCTCCGCCACCACCGCCCGAGCAAACCGGTGATCGCCGCCGTCGAGGGGTACTGCGTCGCGGGCGGCACGGAGATCCTCCAGGGCACCGACATCCGCGTCGCCGGCGAGTCCGCGACCTTCGGGCTCTTCGAGGTCAAGCGCGGACTCTTCCCCATCGGCGGCTCCACAGTCCGGCTGCAACGCCAGATCCCGCGCACCCACGCCCTCGAAATGCTGCTCACTGGACGCCCGTACTCGGCCCGGGAAGCCGCGGGCATCGGTCTGATCGGCCATGTCGTCCCCGACGGGACCGCGCTGGACAAGGCCCTCGCCATCGCCGGACAGATCAACGCCTGCGGCCCGCTCGCCGTCGAAGCAGTCAAGGCGTCCGTGTACGAGACCGCCGCGATGACCGAGACCGACGGGCTCGCCGCCGAGCTCGAGCGCGGCTGGCCGATCTTCGACACCGCCGACGCCAAGGAGGGCTCCCGGGCCTTCGCGGAGAAGCGCCCGCCCGTCTACCGGCGCGCCTGACCTCGTAAGGAGACATCCGGGATGCCCGAAGTCCTCAAAGCCCCCCTCGTCGTCGAATTCCCCTTCACCCGCTCGCTCGGCCCCGTCCAGAGCGCCTTCCTCACCGGCCTGCGCGAGGGCGTCGTCCTGGGCGTGCGAACCGCCGACGGCCGCACCCTCGTGCCGCCCGTCGAGTACGACCCCATCACCGCCGAGGAGATACGTGACCTGGTCGAGGTCGCCCCCACCGGCACCGTCACCACCTGGGCCTGGAACCACGAACCCCGCCGGGGCCAGCCCCTCGACACCCCCTTCGCCTGGGTGCTGGTCAAGCTCGACGGCGCCGACACCGCGCTGCTGCACGCCCTCGACGCCCCCGGCCCCGACGCCGTCCGCACCGGCATGCGCGTCCGCGTCCGCTGGGCCGGCGAGCGCACCGGCGCCATCACGGACATCGCCTGCTTCGAGCCGTACGAGGGGACAGCGGAACTCACCGGCCACAGCGGCCGGTTCGAGGAGATGGTGACCGGCATCGTCGCCCCGGCCCGCCTCGACTACGTGTACTCGCCCGGCCGCGCCCAGACCGGCTACATCAACGCCCTGTCCGGGCAACGCACCGTCGGCGAACGCTGCCCGTCCTGCCGCAAGGTGTACGTCCCGCCCAGGGGCGCCTGCCCCACCTGTGGCGTGGCCACATCCGAACAGGTGGAAGTGGGGCCGCGCGGCACCGTCACCACGTACTGCATCGTCAACATCAAGGCTGGGCATACGGCGAATCTCGACATCGAAGTGCCCTACGTCTACGCCCACATCGCCCTCGACGGCGCCGACCTGGCGCTGCACGGCCGGATCGGCGGCATCCCCTACGACCAGGTGCGCATGGGCCTGCGCGTGGAGCCGGTGTGGACGGAAGGGGGCCGCTACCCCGACCACTACCGGCCCACCGGCGAACCCGACGCGGACTACGAGACGTACAAGGAGCTGCTGTGACGCGCGAGATCGCCGTAGTCGCCTTCGGGCAGACCGTCCACCGGCGCACCAGCGACGAGCTCTCCGAGGTGGAGATGCTCATTCCGGTCCTGCACGGCGTCCTCGACCGGGCCGGCCTGAAGACCAGCGACATCGGCTTCACCTGCTCCGGCTCCAGCGACTATCTCGCGGGCCGCGCCTTCTCCTTCACCATGGCACTCGACGGGGTGGGCGCCTGGCCACCGATCTCCGAGTCGCACGTGGAGATGGACGGCGCGTGGGCGCTGTACGAGGCGTGGACGAAGCTGCTCACCGGGGACGCCGACACCGCGCTCGTCTACGCGTACGGCAAGTCGTCGCCCGGCTCCGTACGCGACGTACTGACCCGGCAGTTGGACCCCTACTACGTCGCGCCCCTGTGGCCGGATTCCGTCGCTCTCGCGGCACTCCAGACGCAGGCGCTCATCGACGCGGGAGAGACCGACGAGCCCGCGCTCGCCACGGTCGCGGCCCGCAGCCGCGCGTCGGCGGCCACCAACTCCCATGCGCAGCTCAGGGGTTCGGTCGCCCACGGCGACTACGTCGTACGTCCCCTGCGCACCGGCGACTGCCCGCCCGTCGGCGACGGTGCCGCCGCCGTGATCCTCGCGGCCGGAGAGCGCGCCCGTGACCTGTGCGAACGGCCCGCCTGGATCCGGGGCATCGACCACCGCATCGAGGCGCACAGCCTCGGCGTACGCGATCTGACCGACTCACCGTCCACGCGCCTGGCCGCCGAGAAGGCGGGCGCCTTCGAAAGGCCCGTCGACACGGCCGAGTTGCACGCACCCTTCACCTCTCAGGAAGTGATCCTGCGCAAGGCGCTGCGGCTCGGCGACGACGTGACCGTCAACCCCTCCGGGGGCGCTCTCGCCGCCAACCCGGTCATGGCGGCCGGGCTCATCCGCATCGGCGAGGCCGCCGCCCGCATCCACCGCGGCGCGTCCGACCGGGCGCTGGCCCATGCCACGTCGGGGCCCTGCCTCCAACAGAACCTGGTCGCCGTACTCGAAGGGGAGGCGCGATGAGCAAGGAGCCCGTGGCCGTCGTAGGCATCGGCCAGACCAAGCATGTGGCGGCCCGACGGGACGTGTCCATCGCGGGCCTGGTTCGCGAGGCCGCCCAACGGGCGCTGGAAGACGCCGAGTTGACATGGGCCGACATTGACGCCGTCGTCATCGGCAAGGCGCCCGACTTCTTCGAGGGCGTCATGATGCCGGAGCTGTACCTCGCCGACGCTCTTGGAGCGGTGGGCAAGCCGATGCTGCGCGTGCACACGGCGGGCTCCGTCGGCGGCTCGACGGCTCTCGTCGCCACGAACCTCATCGCGGGCCGCGTCCACGGCACCGTCCTGACGTTGGCCTACGAAAAACAGTCCGAGTCGAACGCCATGTGGGGCCTGTCGCTGCCGATCCCCTTCCAGCAGCCGCTGCTGGCCGGCGCGGGCGGCTTCTTCGCGCCGCACGTACGCGCGTACATGCGGCGCACCGGCGCGCCCGACACGGTCGGCTCCCTGGTCGCGTACAAGGACCGCCGCAACGCGCTGAAGAACCCCTACGCCCACCTCCACGAGCACGACATCACGCTCGAGAAGGTGCAGGCCTCGCCCATGCTGTGGGACCCGATCCGCTACTCGGAGACGTGCCCGTCCTCGGACGGTGCCTGCGCGATGATCCTTACCGACCGTGCGGGGAGCGCCCGTTCGCCGCGGCCATCCGCATGGCTGCACGGCGGCGCGATGCGCAGCGAGCCCACCCTCTTCGCGGGCAAGGACTTCGTGTCACCGCAGGCGGGCAAGGACTGCGCGGCGGACGTGTACCGGCAGTCGGGCATCGCGGATCCGCGCCGTGACATCGACGCCGTCGAGATGTACGTGCCGTTCTCCTGGTACGAGCCCATGTGGCTGGAAAACCTGGGTTTCGCCGAGGAAGGCGAGGGCTGGAAGCTCACCGAGTCAGGGGTGACGGAGCTGGACGGTGACCTGCCCGTCAACATGTCGGGCGGCGTCCTGTCCACCAATCCGATCGGCGCCTCCGGCATGATCCGCTTCGCCGAGGCGGCACTTCAGGTGCGCGGCCAGGCGGGAGAGCACCAGGTGGACGGGGCTCGCAGGGTACTGGGTCACGCCTACGGCGGCGGATCCCAGTTCTTCTCGATGTGGCTGGTCGGCGCCGCGCCGCCCGCCTCCTGAAACCCTCCCCCTCACGTGGCCTGTCCGCCGCCGGAACCGATCGCTAGGCTGGCGGCGGACGACGAACCGGGAGGAGCACGGACGTGGCCGAAAGCACCATCGAGCAGCACCCGCTCGCGGGGTGGGACAAGCCGGAGCTGGACCTCAGCGACGCAAAGTGGCAGTCCAGCAGCCGAGGGCGGGGAGACGTCCAGATCGCTTTTGTCGAGGGCTTCATCGCGATGCGCAACAGCGGCCGGCCCGAGAGCCCCTCCCTGATCTTCACACCAGCGGAGTGGGGGGCGTTCGTGTCGGGAGCGCGCGAGGGAGAGTTCGACCTGACGTGACCCCTCAGCGGAGGTGAATCCTCGGTTTTACCGGACACGCGACCTTCGACCCCTTCCTGGGGACCGCGGCTGAGTCAGGCTGGCCCCAGGAAGATCAGAAGCGTGTGCCGGAGGCGAGGATTCCATGAGCACCCTGCCGGTCATCGCGGCCGTCGACGGATCGGACGACAGCCTGCGCGCCCTGGACTGGGCGCTCACGGCGGCCCGGATGCGGGGGGCGCCCCTGCGCGCGGTCCATGTGCGGCAGTACGCGCCCTGGGCGCAGCCCGACGTCCTGATCGCCGGGCCGCCGGATCCGGCCGATGACCCCGTACTCGACCAGGTACGCACCTATGTGAGCCGGCAGGCCGCCCCGCCGGCCACGGAGTATGCCGCTCTGGAGGGCGCGCCGGGTGCCGTGCTGCCTGAACTCGGTTCCGCCGCCCAGTTGTTGGTGCTCGGATCCCGGGGCCGCGGTGGCTTCGTCGGTCTGTTGCTCGGCTCCAACGGGATGGCTGCGGCACGTGACGCCGAGTGCCCCGTCGTGGTGGTGCCGCGCCCCGGACGGGAAGTGCCGGACGCGCCTCCTGCGGCACCGGGACCGCGTGTCGTCGCGGGCCTCCACACCGACAGCCCCGACGACGCCGCGCTCGCCTTCGCATTCGCCGAGGCGGCCCTGCGCGACGCCCGCGTCCAGGTCGTCGCCGCGTACCCCTGGCCGGTCCTGACCTGGGCCGTGCCCGGTGATTTCGCTCCCGCCACCCTCGAGCAGGACGCCGTCGAGGGCGAGACACGGAGACTGGCCGAAGGCTTCCTCGCCCCGCACCGTGCGCGCCGTACCGACGTCCCCGTCGATCTCTACGTGCCGCCCGGCGACGCGGCCGGCCACCTCGTCGCGGCCTCGAACGGTGCCGAACTCGTCGTCGTGGGCCGCCACCGCCGCCGCCTCCTCGCGCCCGCGCGGATGATGGGCTCGGTCACGCAGGCCGTACTGCTGCACGCCGCGAGTCCGGTCGCGGTGGTACCGCCGGGCAGCGCCGGCCCGGGCTGACGCCGCCGCGGTCGGACCGGTTCACGGCCACAGCAACTGCTTCGTCCAGGCGGAGCCGTCTCGCAGATACGCGAGCCGCGTGTGCCGCCGCTCCTTGTCGCGTCCTGCCAGCCCGGCGCCACCAGGTCCGGCTCCGCCTCCAGGCGGGCCAGTGACTCCTTGACGGCGGCCGCGTCGCGCTCCGCGAGATCCCCGAGCGGCTGCGACTGGCGCTCCACCGGGGACTCCGCCCGGGCCCCGGCGCCGCGCGCCCGGAAGTCCACCGCGCCGGCCTCGGCACTCTCGGCCACGACCGGCCCGCACACCCGCACCTGCCGGGGCAGCCGCGGCCAGTAGAACGTCAGGGCGGCGTACGACCGCTCGCCGAGGTCACGCGCCTTGACGCTGCCGCCGTCCGAGGCGAACTGCCGGCCGCCGGGGCCGACGTCCTCGGGGATCAGGGTCCGCGCCGTCGGGCTGCCGTCGGCGCCCGCGGTGGAAAGCGTCATCGCGTACGGCTCACGCACCCCGGCGCGTAGGGCCGCGAGCAGTCACTCGGTGAACAGCTCGGCGGGCGTGCCGGGCGCCGTCGCCGGGTCCAACGTGGACGGTTCGCCCGCGAACACCGCCAGACCGCGGAGCAGCTGACGCAGATCCTCCATGGAGCCTCCCCCTCGTGCGCTAATGGATGCTCCCGAAACTATCATTAGGGCCATGGACGACTCGATCAACAGGGACGCGCGGCTCGCACTCGACCTCGCCCTGACCATCCGGCACGACGGCAACGGGGGAGCCGCGGACGACCTCGCCGAGCCGGCCGGTCTCACCGCCTGGGTGCGGGCGCGCCCCGACGCGCTGGCGGGTGCCGAGGTGTACGTCGCCGACGACGCAGCGCTCCACGCCGTACGCGACCTGCGCGCCGCCGTCCGCGCCCTGTTCGCCCGCGCCGTACGCCCCGCGGAGCCGAGCCCCGCCGACGCCGCACGGCTGCTGCCCGTACCCGAGGCAGTGCGGCGCCTCAACGCGGCGGTCGCCCGGACCCCGACCGTGCCCGTCCTGTCCTGGGCCGAGGGCGCCGACCCCGTCGTACGGCAGGAGTCCCCGGACGGCCGCCCGGAACTCACCGCGACGCTCGCCCGGGCCGCGATCGCCTTCCTCGCGAGCCCCGACCGACAGCGGCTGCGCGCCTGCCACGCGCCGCGCTGCGTGCGGTACTTCATCAAGGAGCATCCACGCCAGGAGTGGTGCACACCGTCGTGCGGCAACCGTGCGCGGGTGGCCCGGCATCACGAGCGTCACAAGAAGTCGGCGTAGAACGCCGGTCGTTGCCCGGCGGGGGCGCTCGGTGGGCTTCCCGCGGAGGGGCCCGGCGTACGGTGAGGAGCATGGCGGTCACGGTATGTATCCGCTCACGGAGGGCATCTGCGCGGCCGTTCGCAGCCTCGCGCCCCCGGGGCCCGGTTCACGCCTGTGCACGTACCATTGCGGCATGTCCTTCCTCCGCCGCCGCAGCGCCACCCCCGCCGGGCCCGACTTCGACGTTCTGGCCATGGACCCGGGCGACTGGCCGGGCAATCTCGGCGCGGGCCTGCTGCCCGCCCCCGACGGCAGCTGCCAGGGCGTCTTCCTGCGCTATGACCTGTTCGGCGGCCGCGGCCCCGCGATGATCATCGGCAATCTGCCGGAGGGCTCGCCGGCCCGCGACACCGCCGAGGGCGAGGTCCCCTTCGAGGTTGCCCAGCTGCTGCTCGCGCTGGAGAACGACGAGGAGGTCACCGTCACCGGGACCGAGGACATGCCGGTGATGCAGGGCGACAACCTCCTGATCGTGCGCCGCCTGAAGCTCTCCGAGACCCGCATCTCCTGTGTGCAGTTCGACCGCAGTGACAACGTCCTGGTGACCATCGCCGCCTGGGACCGCCCCATCACCGACGACCTGTACGCCCTGCTGAAGCCGCTGCCCGCCGAACTCTTCCAGCAGAGCTGACGCGCGGCAGCGTGGCCGGGCCCGCCACCCGCGGACCCGGCCCGATGCGTCCAGCGTGCTACGGAATCAGGTCCACATCCGCGGCCCGCACGAACGCCACCCGGTGCCCGAACTGGATCTCGTAGTACATGTCCGTGCCGATCACGACCTTGTGCGGGGCCGTGTCGAAGGTCGGCGCGTAGAAGTACTCGCCCGGCACCTTGTCACCGACCGCATACTGTTGACCCTCGAGCAGTTTGTACGGCAGCCGGGAGACCGACTGGACGGGAACGCCCGCCGGGTACGCCTCCTTCTCCGGGTAGGCACGCCCGTACACGGGGATGTCCGTGAGGCCTGCCTTGGGCGTGACGACCGACCCCGACGCGGCGACCGCCGTCGGCTGCTTCGACGGGTTCTTGAACCAGGCCTTCTGGCCCAGGTACCAGATCGCCGTCCAGTCCCCGTCACGGTCGGCGACCGCGTACCGCTGACCGGTGGAGACGCGCGAGGCGAC
Source organism: Streptomyces sp. NPDC048415 (assembly GCF_040651675.1). Taxonomy (NCBI): domain Bacteria; kingdom Bacillati; phylum Actinomycetota; class Actinomycetes; order Kitasatosporales; family Streptomycetaceae; genus Streptomyces; species Streptomyces sp. NPDC048415. The sequence continues at coordinate 98,554 of NZ_JBEZKJ010000012.1, forward strand.
GTCGTTCACGCCGGTCGTCGAGGCGTCGCCCTTGGGATACAGACCGATGTCCTTGATGAGGGGCGAGGCATCGTCCGGCTGGGAGTAGAGCCGCACCTCGCTGGAGCCGTGGGTGGCGCAGGGCTCGCCCTTGGTGACGCAGCCCGTGTACACCGGCCGGTTCTCGGCGAAGTCGGGCAGTACGGTCACCAGCCCGCCGCCGGGCTTCGTACTGCGGTGGAAGGGGTGCCCCAGCAGCGTGAAGTAGTGCTCCCAGTCCCAGTACGGGCCCGGGTCCGTGTGCATGCCCGGGATGGTGGAGGTCGTCGGGCCCGGTACGTTGTCGTGCCCGAGGATGTGCTGCCGGTCCAGCGGGACGTCGTACTTCTTGGACAGGTATTTCACCAGCCGCGCCGAGGCCCGGTACATCTCCTCCGTGTACCAGGCGTCCGGCTCGGCGAGGAAGCCCTCGTGCTCCAGTCCGATCGACTTGGCGTTGATGTACCAGTTGCCCGCGTGCCAGGCCACGTCCTTTGTCTTTACATGCTGGGCGATGTGACCGTCGGTCGAGCGCAGGGTGTAGTTCCACGACACATAGGTGGGGTCCTGGACCAGCTTCAGCACGCCGTCCCAGGTGCCTTCCGTGTCGTGGATGACGATGTACTTGATGCTCTGCGAGGCGGGCCGGTCGCCGAGGTCGTGGTTGCCGTAGTCACCCTCGCCGAACTCCGAGTACGGGGCCGGGACCCATTCGCAGGACACGGTCTCGGGGCATTCCGTGCCAACGGCGGAGGCCGTACGCAGTCCCGCGCGGCGAAGCTGTGCCGTGTCGGCGCTCAGCTCGGGCTGGGCGGCGAGCGCCACCCGCTGACCGGCGTCCGTGGTGCGCTCCTCGCCTTCACGCATCACCTGGTACACGTCATTGGCGTACGCCGCCGCCGTCGCGGTGTCGTCCGCGCCCGAGAAGCTCGCCACCGCCCCGTACCAGTCGGCCGCGTCCTGGCTCAGCGGCTCGCCGAGGTTCTTCTGAGCGGCGGCGAGGAGCGCGGCGCCCCCTTCGAGGTTCGCGGTCGGGTCCGTACGCAGGCGCTCCGCCGGCAGGCCCGTGAGTTCGGCCGCCTTCGTCAATGTCTTGAGACGGGCCGGTAGTTGGGAGTCCGACGGCACCAACGCGACCGGCCGCAGGGCCGCGCGTGAGCTGTCCCCACGGGCGTCCTCCGTGCCCTCGCTGTGGTGCGGCGCCTCGGCTAGCGCCGTACGGGCGTCGGTGAGGTGCATGGGGCCGTAGCCGCCGCTGACGCTCGGGGCGCCGGCGTGCGCGTCCCAGCGGGACTGGAGGTAGGAGACGGCGAGCAGGACGCTCTGCGGCACGTGGTACTCGGCGGCCGCGGTGGAGAAGGCCCGCTCCAACTGAGCGGAGGGCGCCTCCTCGGCGGTGCTGGACGGGGCCGCGCCGAGCAGCGGCAGCAGCAGTGCCGCGGACGCGACGGCGCCCGCGGTCCTGCGCGCGCGTCTGTGCTCGGCGGTGCCCTTGGGGTCTGTGGCGGACCTGTGCAATGCAGCCTCCTGGGACGGTCGAGCGCGGTGGGGCGTGCGGGGGCCGAACGTGCGTCAGTGCTACCGGCTCTCCGACGATCCGTCAATCATGCCCAGAGGAAGGCGATTTCCCATGTCAGCGACAGGTGAAAGGGTTTTCGTGGCGGCGGCGACCCTGCCTGCGGGGCGTCAGTGGAGTGGACCAATAACCCGAATGGAGGACGGCATCGAATCCAGGACGGGCGGCCCACGCCCGCGACATGACGAAGGTCCGCGGTGCGCCGGTTTCCCCCATGACGAAGGTCCGCGGTGCGCCGCTGTCCCGGGCGCAACCGCGGACCACCATCCCCGTCAGCGAGTGCCGACCGCCGCTCGAACGGCCCGACGGGCCAACTGGCAGTCGTCGTGCAGCCGCCTCAGCAGCAGCCGCTGTTCCTCGCCGGACGGCGCAGCACCCGGGTGGGCCGGCCCCGGTGCCGCCGGGGCCGTGTCGTGCATCGAACGCTGCACGGCCGTCTCGTACGTACGGATCTCCCTGGTGAGCACCAGCATCAGGTTCACCAGGAACGCGTCGCGCGCCGCGGGCCCCGCCGACTGCGCGAGCTGGCTGATCTGCCGCCGGGCCACGGGGGCATCCCCGAGGACCGCCCACAGGGTCGCCAGGTCGTACCCCGGCAGATACCAACCCGCGTGCTCCCAGTCCACCAGCACTGGACCGGCCGGTGAGAGCAGGATGTTCGACAGGAGGGCGTCGCCGTGGCAGAACTGGCCCATGCCCTGACGGCCGGCCGAGTGCGCGATGCCATGCACCAGCTTCTGCAGATCGCCCATGTCCCGGTCCGTGAGCAGACCCAGCTCATGGAAACGGGAGATCCGTTCCGCGTAGTCCAGCGGGGCGTTGAACGTCCCCGCCGGCGGCCGCCACGCGTTCAGCCGGCAGATCGCGCCCAACGCTGCCCGGATGTCCGCGCGGGGCGGAGCCTCGGCCGGATGCCGGTGCAGGGCCGCCACCCGGCCCGGCATTCGCTCGATCACCAGAGTGCAGTTGTCGGGGTCCGCCGCGATCAGCCGGGGCACCCGGACCGGAGGCCGGTGCCGCACGAACGAGCGGTAGGCCGCTATTTCATGCCGGATCCGCTCCGCCCAGATGGGGGAGTGGTCCAGTAAACACTTGGCGACGGCCGTGCTGCGCCCCGTCGTGCCGACCAGGAGCACGGAGCGTCCGCTGCGGCGCAGTACCTGCACCGGAGCGAACTCCGGACAGATGCGGTGCACCGACGCGATCGCCGTGCGCAGCTGCGCGCCCTGAGGGCCGGACAAGTCGAGTCTCCCGCTGAGCGGTTGGGTGCCGAGACCCGGAACGCGCCGCGTCCTGCCGGCACCGAGCACGGGGGCCGCCTGACGCGCGGGGTCGAGGTAGGGGCCGCTGCCCGCCGGGCGGGGGTGCAACGACCGGGGCGGAGCGGACACGGAGGACGATGCTGCGTACATGGGCGATACAGATCCCTTCGTGTGCCTGCGAGTTGCCGCGCTACCCGCCCCGGCCGCCCGGGTCTCACCCTGGGGAATGTCCCTGCGGCAACCGGGTCGGGGTGGCGCGTTCCTACCTGACACCCGTCGCCCAGTGGCACACCATCTGGCGCACCCTGGCGAACCCTGGCGAATAGTCGCTCAGCAACTGACAGGCGGTTACTGTCAAATCAGCCGAGAACCTGGGGGCTTGACGTGAACGGACAACCCAACACCCGCCTGGCGGACCTGTTCGGCCTGGCCGGCTGGTCCAAGGGTGAACTCGCGAGGATGGTCAACCGGCAGGCGGCGGCCATGGGCCACCCCCAACTGGCGACCGACACCTCACGAGTGCGGCGTTGGATCGACATGGGAGAGATCCCGCGCGATCCGGTACCGCGGGTGCTGGCAGCCCTGTTCACCGAGCATCTCGGCCGTGTCGTGACCATCGAGGACCTCGGTCTGGTCCGGCACGGGCGCGTGGGGAAACGGCCCAGCGGCGGGAGTGCGGAACATCCCGACGGAGTGCCGTGGGCGCCCGAGCGGACTGCTGCGGTCCTCACCGAATTCACGGGAATGGACCTCATGCTCAACCGACGCGGCTTGGTGGGCGCGGGTGCCGCGCTCGCCGCGGGATCCGCACTCAGTACCGCCATGCACGACTGGCTCCACACCGATCCGGCCCTCGCGGCCGACGCTCCCCAGTTCGAAGACCCCCTGCACGCCGACCCCGCTGGGTTCGACCGCTATGAGGCCGCCCCCATCGGGTCGCAGGAGATCGAGGAACTGGAGCGCTCGGTCGAGGTGTTCCGGGCCTGGGACGCCGCCCGCGGCGGCGGACTCCAGCGCAAGGCTGTGGTGGGCCAGCTCAACGAAGTGGGAGGCATGCTCTCCTACCGACACCCCGACCATCTGCAGCGGCGCCTGTGGGGCGTCGCCGCCAATCTCGCCGTCCTCGCGGGCTGGATGTCACACGACGTCGGCCTGGAGCCCACGGCTCAGAAGTACTTCGTCATCGCCGCCCACGCGGCCCGCGAGGGCGGTGACCGGCCCCGCGCCGGGGAGGCGCTCTCCCGAGCGGCTCGCCAGATGGTGCACCTGGGCCGGCCCGACGACGCACTCGACCTGATGAAGCTCGCCAAGTCCGGTTCCGGCGACGAGGTGCTGCCCCGCACCCAGGCCATGATCTACACCATCGAGGCCTGGGCACAGGCGTCGCTGGGCAAGGGCCAGGCCATGCGGCGCACCCTCGGCCAGGCGGAGGACCTGTTCGTCTCCGACCGGGGCGACGTGCCTCCGCCGAGTTGGATGCAGCTGTTCGACGAGGCCGACATGCACGGTATGCAGGCCCTCGCCTACCGCACCCTGGCCGAGCACGAACCGACGGCCGCCGCGACCGCGCAGCGTCACGCCAAAGAGGCGCTGAAATTGCGCGAGTCCGGCCGGGAGCGGTCGAAGATCTTCGACCACATCTCCCTCGCGTCGGCCTGCTTCATCGCCGACGATCCCGAACAGGCCGACCGGTACGCGCGACTGGCCCTGACATCGATGGGGTCCAACTCCTCCCACCGCACCTGGGACCGGCTGCGTGAGATGTACCGGCTCACCGGGCAGTACTCCAGCTATCCGAAGATCCACGATCTGCGTGAGGAGATCAAACTCGCCCTTCCCCCCGGCTCGTTGAAGCCCAGTGGCGGCAACAGCGCGCGGGCGTAAGAGGCTCCCGTGCCGGCAACACGGGTTGTTCCTGGCAGTGTCGTGGCGTGACCTCGATGGTTACCCCGGTGGTCAGGAGCCGACCCGGGCGATGAGCACGCAGGCGTCGTCCTCGCGCTCGGTCTCGCCGAATTCCTCGACAACCATCCGTACACAATCCTGGGCCGTGCGGGCGCCTTCGAAGCGTGGGGCCAGGTCGAGCAGCCGCTGGACGGCCGCCGTTGCTCCCCCGCTCCCGGCTTCTCCCCCACTCTCGGCTGCGCTCGAGCGCGGGGACCCCCATCGCCGGGGCACCAGTCCGTCGGTGTGCAGGAGCAGCAGGTCGCCGTCGTCGAGGGTCTCCTCGGCCTGCCCGTAAACGGCACCCGAGGTCGCCCCGAGCAGCACGCCGTCCGGTGCGGCCAGCGCGCGCCCCGTCCCGTTGCGGAACAGCAGCGGGGCGGGGTGTCCTGCCTGCGCCCAGCTCAGGGTGCGGGTCTTTGGCCGGTAGCGGCAGCAGACGGCGCTGCCGAGGGCCGGCTGCACGGTGGCGTCCAGTAACTGGTTGAGCCAGGACATCAGTTGACCCGGCTGGGTGCCCGCGACGGCCATGCCGCGCAGGGCGCCGAGCAGCATCGCCATGCCCGAGGTCACGGCGACTCCGTGGCCGGTGAGGTCACCGACGCTCAACAGGGTTTCCCCGCCGGGGAGTTCGAGGGCGTCGTACCAGTCTCCGCCGATCAGGGCGCTGGTCGACGACGGCAGATAGTGGGCGGCGAGTTCCAGGGGCTGCTCACCCCGGTCGGGGAACCGCAGGGAGCCGCGCCACGGCGGTAGTACGGCCTCCTGCAGTTCGACCGCGAGCCGGTGCTCGGTCTGCGCGAAGTGCCGCTCGTGTTGCAGCGAGTCACAGGTCTCGCTCACCGAGCGCTGACTGCGGCGCAGTTCGCTGACATCGCGCAGCACGGCCCACATCGAGGCGGTGCTGCCGTCGGCGTCGAGCACGGGCTCGCCCATCATGTGTACGGTCCGCACGCCGCCGTCGGGGCGCACTACGCGGAACTCCCCGTCGATGGGTTTGGCGTCGATGAGGCAGTCCGTCACCATCGCGGTCAGCATCGGGCGATCCTCGTCGAGCACCAGTGACGGCAGTTCGTCGAGGGTGAGCGGGGGAGCGGCGGGATCGCGGCCGAGGATCTGGTAGAGCTCCCCCGACCAACTGGCCTCGTCCGTCAGCAGGTTCCACTCGGCGCTGCCGACCCGGCTCAAGAGCGAGCCGCGCCAGGATGCGGCCGACGCGGCTCGGGCGGCGGGGGCGGCTGCGGGGTGAGCGGACACGGGAGGCGGTCCGTCCCGCAGCTGGGCCAAGTGCTCGTCCAGATCGCTGAGTTGATGCAAAGCCAGGTTGCACAGCGCACGCTGCCAGCGCCCCTGCGGGTCCTCGCCGTCGGCGGGTGCCTCACGCCGTACGGCGTCCACCCCGCCGCGCAGTCGCCGCGTCTGCGAAATGAGCGCGTCGACCGTGCCGCGCTGCGGCGGCTGGGCGGCTGGGTGGTCCGCAGAGAGATGGGGGGACATGACGTACTCCGATGCGGGGACGGTACGACCTGGGCTGAGGAAGGACCGTTACGACTGTCGCACAGCCTGCGACTCGCTGTAAGGGATTTGGCAACACACGATACGGTGGTGCTTCTGACATATGCCTCAGTCCTCCCGGGCGGATTTCCAGGGACTGGTCGAGTACGCGCCCGGGGAGCCAAGTCGTAGAGCGGATACGCGAGTTGATGGCCCGGAGAGGTACACGTGCCCCTCGCTCATTCTCCTGTTCGAAGGTCATTTGTGCGAGGCCTTGTGCGAGGCCTTTCGGTGATGGAGTGCGACCTCAGAGGGACCCGACGCATTCCCGTACCTCCGCCTCATAAAGAGGGGCCGGGTCGATGCCCATCGACGTGAAGTTGCCCTCGATCTCCAGGCTCACCAGCCCATGCAGGTGGGCCCACAGCAGGGTGGTGCGTGAGGCGGCCTCCGTCGACACATGGGTGACTCCGTGATGCCGCATCCACTCCTGAAACTGCGACTCCGTACCCTGCGGAACGGGCGTGCCGGGCCTCGCGAGGCCGCTCACCACGTTCAGTACGACGTTCATGGCGGGCTGTGCGGCCTCGACGAGGTTCGTGGACTGCGCGTCATAGCCCTGCAGGGGTGCCCGGAAGAGCAGGCGATAGCGGTGCGGTTCGGCCAGGGCCCAGTCGCGGTAGGCCCCTACGACCGAGGTCAGTCGCGCGCCCCCGTCCTGCGCGGCGTCGCCGGCCGCGCGGTCGAGAGCTGACGCCAGGTCTGCGTACGCGTCAATGAGGCGCATTCGATGTCCGCACAAGAAAACGCCGCGCTGGCCGAGCCCTGGAAAGAGCTCTGGAACAACGACCTTTCCCTCACTGAGAAGATCATCGCCCCGGATTTCGTCGCCCACGCGGCGCCGATCACCGGATCGGGCGGTCACGAGATCCACGGCCGGGAGGCCCTGAACCAGTGGGTGGCCGGGATCCACTTGCTGCTGAGTGATCTGACGTTCGACATCCAGGTGGGACCGATCGCCACCGAGGAATACCTGGTGGTCCGCTGGCAGGCGCGCGGAACCTACCGCGGCGGCTTCTCCGGCGCTTGCGAGGAGGCGATCGGCAACGAGGTCGCGTTCACGGGAACCGACACTCTTCGTGTCGAGAACGGTTTGCTGGCCGAGTACTGGGCGAACGCGGACAGCCTGCTGTTCGTCCAGCAGCTCGGCATACGTGAACTGCCCTCCTGCTCCTGACAGTTCAGCGCGGACGCAGTGCTGGAGTCCGCCCGACTCGTCCACGCGAGCCGGCCGGACCGCACGGATGAACGGCGAGGTTCGACCGCTGTTCACCCGCGCCTCACCGCAGAGGTATGGACCTTGACGATCACCGCGTGCACGCTTGCGCGCGGTGTGCCGCAGGGGGACGCCAGTGACGAGGGCGGGGCGAATGACACCGATCAGCCGAAGAGGCTTTGTGGGGCTCGGCGCATCCGTGGCGGCGGGCGCCGTGATGGGCGTCGGTTCGCGGCCGGCGGCCGCCGCCGCAGCGACGGCGACCGGCACGATCGCGGACGTACAGCACGTCGTCATCCTCATGCAGGAGAACCGCAGCTTCGACCACTACTTCGGCCGCCTCAAGGGCGTCCGCGGCTTCGACGACCGCAGCGGCATCACACTGTCCGGCGGCTACCCGGTCTTCAACCAGCCGAGCGGCAGCGGCAGACAGTACCCGTGGAAGCTCAGCTCCACGCCCGCCGCGGGCGGCAAGGACGGCGAGACCCTGGCCCAGTGCAACGGCGACCTCCCGCACTCCTGGTCCTCGCAGCACTCCGCCTGGAACAAGGGGCGGCTCGACAACTGGGTCTCGGGCGTCGGAAACGTACGGTCGCTGGGTTATCTCGACCGGTCCGACATCCCCTTCCACTACGCCCTCGCCGACAACTACACCATCTGCGACGCCTACTTCTGCTCCACGCTCAGCGCCACCGGACCCAACCGCACCTACCTGTGGAGCGGCAAGGTCGACAGCTCCAGCTACGACGGGGGCGACGAGTCCGGACTGACCTGGCAGAACTACGCCGAGGCGCTGCAAGCGGCCGGCGTGACCTGGAAGGTCTACCAGAACGCACAGGACAACTACGGCGACAACGGCTGCGCCTACTTCAAGAAGTTCGCCGCGGCCAAGGCGGGCGACCCGCTCTACGACCGCGGCATGGCCTCCGTGCCGAAGGTCACCGGCTCCACGCCCGACGACATCGCCGCCGCCATCAGGGCCGACGTCCTCGCGGGCACCCTCCCCCAGGTCTCCTGGGTGGTCGCCAACCAGGCCTTCTCCGAGCACCCGTACGCTCCGCCCGGCGACGGCGCCCACTTCGTCGACCTGGTCTACAAGGCGCTCGCGGCCGACTCCACCGTGTTCAATTCGACCGTCCTGTTCCTCAACTACGACGAGAACGACGGCTTCTTCGACCATGTCCCGCCCCCGGCGCCGCCCGCGAACACGGCGGGGGAGTTCCTGAGCGGCGTGCCGTACGGACTCGGCTTCCGCGTCCCCATGCTCGTCATCTCGCCCTGGACACGTGGCGGTTGGGTCTCCTCGGAGGTCTTCGACCACACCTCCGTGCTGCGGTTCCTGGAGACCTGGACCGGCGCCCTCGGCAAGCCCGCCCCCTGCCCCAACATCAGCGCCTGGCGCCGCAAGGTGACCGGTGACCTCACCGGCGTCTTCGACTTCGCGCACCCGGTGTACGGCGCCGCCTCGCTGCCCGCGACGGGCGTCATCGGGTACGACACCTGCGGCCCCCTGCCCAACCCGGTGCCCACCACCAACGCGCTGCCCGCCCAGGAACCCGGCACCCGGCCCGCCCGCGCCCTGCCCTACCAGCCGAACGGCTACCTGGACCAACTGGAGTTCGGAGCCAGCGGCAAGATCCTCGCCTGGTTCACCATGGCCAACCAGGGCAGCCCCGCCAGGAGCGCCGCGCACTTCTCCATCCACCCGGGTGCCTACCGCGACACGGTGCCCTGGCAGTACACCGTCGACGCGGGCGGCACCGCCTCCGACTACTTCAACATCGGCTCGGGCTACGGCGACGGCAAGTACGACCTCTCGATGGTCGGCCCCAACCGCTTCCTGCGCCGCTTCAAGGGCGACGCGACGCAGGCGGGCAAGTCGGCCGAGGTCAGCACCCGTTACGCGACGGAGCCCGGCACCGGGAAGACAGCCCTCTACGTCAAGATGACCAACTCCTCCGCGTCCTCGGTGAGGTTCACGATCACCTCGAACCACTACCGCGGCGACGGGCCCTGGACCTACACGGTCGCCGCGGCCGGCTCAACGGAGGACTTCTTCAACGCGGTGGCCTACCAGGACGGTTGGTACGACTTCACGATCACCGTGGACTCCGACGCGAGCTGGTCGCGCCGGTTCACCGGCCATATCGAGACGGGCACGGCGAGCGTCAGCGGCTGACTCCCCTCACGCGTACAGGTCAGGGCGCGGAGCGAGTTCGACGCTCACCCGGCCGCCGTTCTCCAGCGCCCGGACCCCCGCCTCGGCGACGGCGGACGCCGCGTACCCGTCCCAGACACTCGGGCCGGTGACGCGGCCCACGCGGGTGGCGTCCACCCATGCCTGCACCTCGCGGTCGTAGGCGTCGGCGAAGCGTACGAGGTAGTCCCGGGCCACCTCCTCGGACGCGCCGCCCGCCGTCGTCACGACCATCGTGTGCTCGTCCCCGATCCGTGCGGTCCCCGACTCGCAGACCGCCTCGCACCGCACCTGGTAGCCGAAGCCGGAGTTGACGAAGACCTCGACGTCGACGAGAGCCCCCGCCGCCGTCTCGAACAGCACGAACTGGGGATCGAGCAGGCCCTGAGGGGCGTGCGAGGACGGCCGCGGACGCAGCACGGTCACGGCCGTGAGCTCATGGCCCAACAGCCAGCGCGCCGCGTCGATCTCGTGCGACACAGAGCTGTTGACCAGCATCGCCGAGGTGAAGCCGGGCGGGGAGGCGACGTTGCGGTGCGTGCAGTGCAGCATCAGCGGACGGCCCAGTCTGCCGCTGTCCAGCAGGGACTTGAGGCGCTGATACTCGGCGTCGTAACGACGCATGAACCCGACCTGGGCGAGCCGCCGCCCGAGCCGCGTCTCGGCCTCCACCACGCGAAGCGCTCCGGCCGACTCCGGCACCAGCGGCTTTTCGCACAGCACCGGCAGGCCGCGCTCGAAGGCCGCGAGCAGCGCCTCCTCGTGCGCGGGGCCGGGCGAGGCGATCAACACCGCCCGGACACCCGGTGCGTCGAGTGCGGCCGCCACCTCGGAATGGACCGAGACGCCGTCGATTCCGGCCACGGCGTCCTTGGCACGTCCGGTGTCGGGATCCGCCACGGCGGCGACCCTCGCACCGCTCACCACTCGGTCGATACGCCGTATATGGTCGGCCCCCATGTGTCCGGCACCCAGGACCGCTACACCCAACAGCTCACTCACGCGCTCACCTCTCCCGCCGACAGCTCTCGATCAGATTGTCGGCCGGAGAGATCAATAGCGCAGTACCCCGGCGATCCCTTTCGCGTCCCGGAGGCTGCCGTCGGGCACGAAGCGGACGTCGGCGCCGGTCTCCAGACACTGTTCGACGATCTCGTCGACGATGTCATCGCGGCTGTCCAGATCACCGGTCTCCGCCGGGACGAGATGTTCGCCGCCGTCGTCGCGGACCGTCACGCGGTAGTTCTCCTCCACCGCGAGCAGCCGGATGCGGCCCTCGGTCGCGTTCTGCCACACTTCGTCGACCCCGGCGGCGAACTCCTTGCGTCCACGCGCCGTTTCGAGTTCCCGCGCCACCGTGGCGGCGTTCCGCTTCTCCTCGGCGGCGATCAGCGGACGTACTGCCTGCCACACGGCGTCCGGGGTGGCGTGCGCGAGGCCGCCGTGCCGGATGTGTGTCGCGTCCTTGGTGACCGCGCCGATCTCGTCGAGCAGGGAGAGGGCGGCCGTCTCACCGGTGACGTACAGCGGGCGGGGGAGCTCGCGCAGGACGACGCCCATGGTGGTGTCGGCGCCGCGCAGGAAGTGCCGGGTCCCCTCGTCCCGGAAGGTGCTCGGGATGTCGCCGATCTGCTCCTGGCGCTCGGCGTCGAAATTCTCACGGTCCCTGGTGAGCGGGAAGCCGCCGGTGTGATCCTCGACGACATGGCCCGCGCCGCCGTTCCACAGCGTCACCCGGTCGGCCGAGACCGCGAGGACCCAAAACGGCCGCTCGGAGACCTGTGCGGCGACGAGATTGCGGGTCAGGAACGTGTCCGAGAGCACCACGCGCTCGGGCACGGTGCGGGCCAGCGACCAGACCTGGTGCTCGCCCGGCGCCGCGAAGATCGCCAGACCGTCCTCGGCGTGCGCCAGATCGACCTCCGCCAGCGCCCGGTCGAGCTGTGCGGCGAGGTCGGTCCTGCGTTCGCGGGTGACCGCGGGATCGGACTCCAGCTGCTTCTTGGCCTTGGCCACCACATTGCGCAGCCGGACCCGGTCCTGTGCGTTGTCCGGTTCACGGCGGTGTGTCGGCGTCAGCACGGACACCGCCGGATAGGGCCGCGGCCTGCGCAGCTCGGTGAGGGTCGCGGGGCTGAGAGCGTGCTCCATACCTGCACGATAGGACTGATTCGCCTATCGGGCATTTGGGGCGCTTCGTTGCTACTGTCGCTCGGGTCGTCAGGCCATGTTTTCCGCCACCGCCGTAGGACGCCCATGACGCAGGTCGAGACCGACACCCAGGCGCCCTTCGCCGCCAAACTCACGGTGCTGACGCTCACGACGATGGTCGTCGGATCGATGGTCGGGGCCGGCGTCTTCTCCCTGCCGCGGCGGTTCGCCCACGAGACGGGCGCGGCGGGCGCGCTGATCGCCTGGGCCGTCGCCGGTACCGGAATGCTGCCGGTACCGGAATGCTGATGCTCGCCTTCGTCTTCCAGCGGCTCGCGATCCGCAGACCCGACCTCGACGCGGGTGTCTACGCCTACGTGAAGGCGGGCTTCGGCGAGTACCTCGGCTTCTTCTCGGCGTTCGGCCACTGGGCCAGCGCCTGCGTCGGCAATGTGACCTACTGGGTGCTCATCATGTCGACCATCGCGGCGATCGCGCCCACCCTCGGCGACGGGGACACCGTCCTCGCGGCGGTGCTCTCCTCGGTGGGTCTGTGGTCGTTCTTCCTGCTCATCCGGCGCGGGCGGCGGCCACTGCATGACCTGCCCCATCGTGCGGGACCCCGTGGACTTCTGACCGTCCCGAAGGTCTGCTCAGCTCAGGCCGAGCGCCTTGTCCGCGGCGGCCACCGACGGCTTCCACCAGGTCGTCACCGGCTCCCACACCAGTACCGCGTCACCGGCGCCCAGCTCGGCCGCGGTGAAGGAGCGCCCATAGCAGGACGGGTCGGCGGAGACGGTGATCGAGTCCACCCGACGGACCTCCGGGTCGGCCGGATCGGAGATCGTGCGCAGGGCCGCGTACGCCGTCCTGCCCGCGCCGATCCGGTACGGACCGCTCGCCCCGGCGGGCGTCGGCAGAGCCGCTCCGTCGAGGTCGCCGAAGATGACCGTGGGGATGCGGTCGACGGTGCAGGTGCGGAGGGAGCGGTTGGTGACGCCGAGGTGCAGTACGCGAGGGTCCGCGGACCGCTCGGCCCGCAGCACGAGAGCCTTCTGCTCGCACTTCGCGGGCTGCGCGGCGGCCGAGCCGCTCTGGGGCACGGCCAGGAGCAGCGCGGTGGCGGCGGTAGAGAGGGCGAGGACGGTTCGGATGCGCATCGGTGGTGTTCCCCCTGGTGTGCTCACGTTCGGGTGCGGCGTGCCCGGTCGAGGCGACGCCTGCCCAGTGTGACGGCTGCGCAGGCCGGGGGGTTGTAGCCGAGGTCTCCGGGTTACGTGCCTGTGCAGGCGACGGTCCACGGGGGCCCGGTTCAGTCGCCGGAGTCCGGCCCGCACGAGCTGCCGCTGTCCGGCAGGGAGCCGTAGAGCAGGAAGTCGTCGACCTTCCGGTGGACGCACTTCGAGGACTCGTATCCGGTGTGTCCCTCACCCTCGTTGTCGAGCACGACGGCCGACGAGCCGAGCCGCTTGGCGGTCTCCAGCGTCCAGCGGTACGGGGTCGCGGGGTCGCCACGCGTGCCGACGAGCAGCATCTTCGGGGTGTGGACGTCGCGCACCTCGTCACGGATGTAGTCGGTGCCCTTGGGGCGGCCGTAACACATCAGGACCTGGGTGAGCCGGTACGGGCCGAAGACCGGGGACGCCTCCTTGTAGGCGGCGCGCAGCTTGTCGATGTCCTTGGTGACCTGGCCGGCGGTGGGCCGGTCGGGGTCGTCTGCGCAGTTGATGGCCATGAGCGCGGCAGGCAGGTTGTCGAGAGGGACGTCCTCCGGGGCGACGAGGCCGCCGTTCCGTCGGGGCGTCGCGGGGGTGTCGGGCAGGGCGGCGCCTCCCGAGAGCTGCATCAGCCCGCGGGTGTCGCCGTCCTGGACGAGGGCATTGAGGGCCTGTTCGAGACTCGGCCACATCGCCTGGCTGTACAGCGCCTGACTCATGGCTCCCACCAGGTCCTGGCCGGAGAACTGCTGGCCGAAGTCCGACGGGACCGGCTCCTCGTCGAGCGAGTCGACGAGTTGGACCACCTGCTGCCGGGCGCTGCGCGGATCCTGCCCGAACGGACAGGTCATGTCCTTGGCGCACCAGGTGATGAAGTCCTCGAGGGCGGTCTGCTGTCCCTCGGCGCTGGCGACGCCCTGCTCCGCCAGCGATTCGGTGAGCGTGTCCACTCCGTCGAGCACCAACCGGCCCGCCTTCTTGGGGAATTGAGTGGCGTACACCGCGCCCAGCCGCGTCCCGTAAGAGAAGCCGAGGTAGTTGAGCTTCTTGTCACCGAGCGCCTGGCGCATCACGTCCATGTCCCGGGAGGCGTTGACCGTGCCTATGTGGCGGAGGACGGGACCGGAGTGCTTGGCGCATTCGTCGGCGGCCTTCTTCACCGCCTTGAGGGAGGCCTGTACGTCGACGCTGTCGACGCCGCCGTCCGTCGCGCCGGAGACCTCGTCGGCGCCTTCGCCGCAGCTCACCGGGGAGGACCGGCCGACTCCGCGGGGGTCGAACGTCACCACGTCGTAGCCGTTCGTCAGTCCCATGAAGTCCTTGCCGCCGGCGGCGAGCTCAGGGACGCCGGCGCCGCCGGGACCGCCGAAGTTCAGCAGCACCGAACCCCGCGACTTGCCGGTCGCCCGATAGCGGGCCATGGCCAGGTCGAGCGTGCCCTCACCGGGCTTCGCGTAGTCCAGCGGGACGGTCACCCTTCCGCACTGCAGGTCCTTGGGCATGCCGTCGCCCTCGCAGGCGGACCACTTGATCTTCTGGCGGTAGAAACGGGACAGGTCGGGACCGTCGGCGGCCGTCGCCACCGTCGGCAGGCCTGCCGCCAGCAGGGCGAGCGTCGCGGTCGCGGCTCCGGCGACCGCGCAGCGTTGGTGCGCGGACAGCATGCATGCCTCCAGGGTTCCCCGGCGGTGGACCGGTGATACCCCCTCGCTCACGATAAGCGCGGGTCCGGGACCACGCCTCTGGGCGAGCGGAACCGGCCGTCGTGCCTTACTCTGCGCGCCGACACCCCGTGCGCGAGCGGCCGCGCCAGTTCGATAAACGTGACGCTCGATGGGGTGAAAGCCCGATAAGCCATAACTCGGATGGTTCTCTCGCGTTTTACGCGGTGCGGGTGAGTGCCCGCGACCATGTCTGGAAGGCAGGGAACCTATGAAACGGGTTGCCCGAAATGGTTTGATCGCCGCGGCCGCCGCCTCGGGCGCGCTGGCCGTGACCATGCCGGCGCACGCCGACTCCGCGGCGGACGGTAGCGCGGCCGGCTCGCCCGGGGTGATCTCCGGCAACACCATCCAGGTCCCGGTGCACGTTCCCGTGAACGTGTGCGGGAACACCGTGAACGTGGCGGGGCTGCTCAACCCGGCGGCGGGCAACGGCTGCGCCAACAAGGGCGGTGGTGATGCTCAGGCCCCGGGTGGGACGCGCGGGGGTGCCGTGGCGCACGGCGGCGGAAAGGATTCGCCGGGTGTGCTGTCCGGCAACGGCGTACAGCTCCCGGTGCATCTCCCGGTGAACGTCAGCGGCAACTCCGCGACCGTGGTCGGCCTCGGCAACGCGACCGTCGGCAACAAGTCCACGAACACCTCCGGCCACCGGCCCCACCACCCGGCGGCCCCCGCCCCGAAGCCGCCCAAGGCGCACCCGCGTCCGGCGGCGCCCCGGCTTCCGTCCCAGCCGGTGGCCTCCCTCGCCCACACCGGCACGGACCAGACGGTGCCCGCCCTCGCCGCGGGCGCGGCCCTGGTCCTGGGCGGAGCCGTCCTGTACCGACGGTTCCGGCCCGCCGCGGTGCGCTGACCCACGCCCACTGAGGACAGAAGGCCCCACCGGGCTCGTGACCGGTGGGGCCTCCTTGGTGCATCGTGCGGGACTCCGCGAAGGCGCCAGATGTGGTCGTGGGTAGGGGGTCGTCAGCGCGCGGCGTCGAAGTCGTCGCGCAGGACGCTGTACCGCACGCCGTCACGCCACTGCCGGTCGCGGAACGTGACCCTGCGCAGGCCGGAATGATCCGCCGGACAGGCCTCAACCACTGGAACGGTTCTGTCGTCGTGGGGTCCGTCAGAAACCGCTGGAGAAACGGGCAGGTCGCCCTCGGTCACCGGGCGTAAGGGCACATGATCGGCGCTCATGAACGGCAACCCCATGCCGACCACATTTCTGGCCGAATTCCTTCCCGCACAGGGAGGTTGGCGCTGCGCCAGGGACGGAGATCGGGAAGGATGCTGCGCGAGCGAGCGACCACCGCACGGACGTGAACCCGATGAAATGGAGCGCCCACATGACCTCTCCGGGACCCGAAGACCTCGTCGTCAGCCAGGCCTCGCCCGCGGACTGGAAGGTGGTCCGCGGATGGGCGGCGGACGAGGGATGGAATCCCGGGCTGTCCGACAGCGCGAGCTTCTTCGCCCAGGATCCCGAGGGCTTCTTCATCGGCAGGATCGGCGAGGAGCCGGTCTCGGCCATCTCGGTGGTCAACTACGGCGCCGACTACGCCTTCCTGGGCTTCTACCTCGTACACCCCGACCTGCGAGGCCGCGGCTACGGCATCACCACCTGGAAGACGGCCCTCGCCCACGCCGGCAGCCGGACCGTCGGCCTCGACGGGGTGGTCGCACAGCAGGACAACTACCGCCAGTCCGGCTTCGAACTCGCCCATCGCACGGTCCGGTACAGCGGAATCGCCCCGGTGGGCGAGGCGCCGTCGGGAGTCCGGCCCGCCGCTGACGGCGACCGCGCGGCCATCACGGCGTACGACAGCGCGTGCTACCCGGCCGACCGCCCGGTGTTCCTGGAGTCATGGCTGACTGGACCCGGGCACCGCACCTTCCTCCGCCACGCCGATGACGGGGCCCACACCGGATACGCCGTGCTTCGCCCCGCCCGTGACTCCCTCCGCGTCGGCCCGCTGTTCGCCGACACCGCCGAGGACGCCCGGGCGCTCCTCTCCGCGCTGGCCGCGGACGCCGCCGGCAGCGCGATCGCCGTCGACGTCCCCGAGACGAACACGGCGGGCATCGCCCTCGTCGAGGAACTCGGCCTCGTCCCGACCTTCGAAACGGCCCGTATGTACACCGGCCCGGTCAGGCCGTTCGCCGGAGAGCGCGTCTACGGGGTCACGACCCTCGAACTCGGCTAGGCGCCGTACCGGGAAGGCTCGCCGGCCCAGGGCCACGATGCTCAAGGCGGCCGCGATCAGTGGCAGTGAGGTCCAGGGGAGGGCCGCCGCGCCCGAACTCCCCAGGACGAGACCACCGGTGAGGGATCCGGCCGCGATGCCCGCGTTGTACACGGTGGTCTGGAGTGATGTGGCCACGTCGGCGCGGGCGGGCCCGGAGGCGTCGACCAGCGCGGTCTGGATCAGGGTGGGCGCTCCGCCGAGGGCCGTGCCCCACAGGGCGGCCGAGCCCAGGAGTACGGCCGGGTGGGCGGCGTACAGGCCCAGGGCGAGCAGCGCGCACACGATCAGGGCGAGCGCCGTCAGCAGGGTGCGGCGCAGGTGTGCGTCGACCAGGACGCCGGTGATCCAGATGCCGACGACGGTGGCGACTCCAAACACCAGCAGGACAAGATCGGTGTGGTCGAACCCTGCATGCTTCGCGAACGGGGCGATGTATGTGTACATCACCTGATGCCCCAGGAGCAGCAGCAAGGTGACGCACAGGACGGTGGCGATGCCCGGCAAAGCCGCCACCCGGTGCAACGGCACGCGCGTGCCCGCCGCCTCGCCGGGGAAGCCCGGCACCCGCCACCGGACCCAGAGCACGAGCAGGACTGCGAGTGCGGCCAGTACGGCGAAGGCCGGGCGCCAGCCCACGGCGTCGGCCAGCGCGGCGCCCGCGGGCACGCCGAGCGACAGGGCGAGGGTGATGCCGGCCAGCACGATCGCGATGGCGCGGCCCCGCCGCTCGGCGGGCACCATACGAGCCGCGTACCCGACGAGCATCGCCCACAGGGTGCCGCCCATCACCCCGGCCGTGAGTCGGGCCGCGAACGTCAGCGCGTACGAGGTCGAGGCGGCGGTGACGGCGTTGCAGCAGGCGAAGCCCACCAAAGTGCCGATCAGCACCCGGCGGCGCGGCAGACCTCGCAGGACGGCGGTGAGCGGGATGGCGGCGAGGAAGGAGGCGAGCGCGTAACCGGTGACCAGGAACCCGATGCGTTCCTCGCAGACGCCGAGGGCAGGGGCCATCCGCGGCAGCAGTCCCGCGGGCAGCAGCTCGGTCATGACGGCGGTGAAGGCGGCCGTGGACAGGGCGAGCAGCCCCGACACGGGGAGCGCGGCGGCGGGCGGAGCGGTGCCCTGGGCGGGCGAGGCGAGGGACATGCGACCATGCTGAAACCCTCACATCAGTGTGAAGGCAAGCGTGCCCTCCGAGGAGAGCCATGAAGATCGGTGAACTCTCGCGTCGCACCGGCGTCCCGACCCGGATGCTGCGGTACTACGAGGAACAGGGGCTGCTCCACCCCGAGCGGGCCGCCAACGGCTATCGCGAGTACGGCGACTCGGCGGTCCCCTGTGTCCAGCAGATCCGGGGGCTGCTCGATTCCGGACTCACCACCGAGATCATCCGCGCCATTGTGCCGTTCCTGTCCGACCCCCGCGAGATCCATCTCCACCCCGAGTGCCTCACCCAGGAGACCGTGGCGCTGCTGCGCGGCGAGATCGCCCGCATCCAGGCCCGTATCGAC
The DNA here is from genome assembly GCF_040651675.1 of Streptomyces sp. NPDC048415. Lineage (NCBI taxonomy): Bacteria > Bacillati > Actinomycetota > Actinomycetes > Kitasatosporales > Streptomycetaceae > Streptomyces > Streptomyces sp. NPDC048415. Next base: position 117,158 of record NZ_JBEZKJ010000012.1, read on the forward strand.
TGCCTGGCCCGCAACCGGGACGCACTGCGGGCCTACCTGGCGGCGGTCCAGCCGGACCGCGTCGACTAGCTAGGCCAGTTCCTGGGCGCGTTGGGCCGCTTCGCGCACCGGGCCGCGGTGCACCGGGCCGTGCCCCGGCAGCAGGACATCGGCCGGAAGGGCCTCGATGCGGTGGAGAGAGGCGAGGGCGTCTTGGCGGTCGGCGTCGAACATCGCGGGCAGCAGCTGGGGACCCCGTATCCGGGAGGTGGGGTGACCACTGACCAGGGCGTCGCCGGAGATCAGGACCCCGGCGTCCGGCAGAAGGTAGACGCAGTGCCCCGCGGTGTGGCCGGGCGTGTGCACCGGAACGGGACGGCCGGGCAGATCGAGCGGCCCGTCCTGGGGGAACGCCTCGGGCCGGGTCATCCGGACGTCCGCCGTGCCGCCGGACCGGATGGCGTGCACCGCCCAGGGCAGCACGCCGGGGCGCCATGCCTGGCGCATCACCTGCCCCACGCTCACCTGCTGGAGGAACTCGCGGCGCGCGTGCGGCACTTCCGCCTCGTGCAGGTGGACCGGGATGCCGAACGTGGTGCTCAGGTACTCGGCGGAACCCAGGTGGTCGTTGTGCGCGTGCGTGATGAGCACGGCGCTGACGGCCTCGGGCGCGTGACCGAGGGCGTCGAGCGACGCGAGGAGCTCCTGACGGTCGCCGGGGTAGCCCGTGTCGATCAGGGTGACGGCGTCGCCGTCGGTCAGCACGACCCAGTTCGTGTTGCTGCCGTGCACCAGATGAACTCCGGCGGCTGCCTCGACGATCGCATCCTCGCGCATGACCATCCCGACGCTTGAGACCGGTGCGCGGCCGAAGATGGCCGCGTCAGGGCGAAGGTATCGCGAGCCCGCGGGAGTGCGACGACCGCCCTTGCGACGTGAGGAGGGGCTGCCCGACGGTGAACGGCCTTCTGGCCGAAGGTGAACGGCCTGTTCCGGCAGGGGACTTGACGCGCCTCCGGCGAGGCGCTGCCATATGGCGAGTCGCGTTGACTTTTGTTCGAGTCTGCGAACAAACCGCTCAAGGGAGAGCCGCATGTCCACTATTTCGAACATCGAGGGTCTCAGGCGCCCGCTGAGACGCGCGGGTGTCCAATGCGCCGTCCTGCTGCTCGCCGTCGCCGGGCTGGCGGGCCTCGGCCGCTCGGCCGCGCCGCTGACGGCCGAGCCCACGGCCGTCAGCACCAACCAGATCGGGGTCGCCCCCGCCCCGATGGGCTGGGCCTCCTGGAACAGCTTCGCCAGCACCATCGACTACGCCACCATCAAGGCCCAGGCCGACGCCCTCGTCTCCTCCGGCATGGCCGCCGCCGGCTACAAGTACGTCAACATCGACGAGGGCTGGTGGCAGGGCGCCCGCGACAGCGGCGGCAACATCAGCGTCGACACCACCCAGTGGCCCGGCGGCATGAAGGCCATCGCCGACTACATCCACAGCAAGGGTCTCAAGGCCGGGATCTACACCGACGCCGGGAAGAACGGCTGCGGCTACTACTACCCGACCACCCAGCCTGCCGCGCCCAACACCGGAATGGAGGGCCACAACCAGCAGGACCTGCAGGCCTTCCAGAACTGGGGCTTCGACTTCGTCAAGATCGACTGGTGCGGCGGCGACGCCGAGGGACTCGACCAGGAGACGACGTACGAGGCGATCCGCGACGCGAACGCCGCCGCTACCGCGGTCACCGGGCGCTCGCTCGTCCTGTCGCTGTGCGAGTGGGGGACCGGGAACCCCTGGAACTGGGCAGCCGGTACGGGTGACATGTGGCGCACCAGTACCGACATCGTCTACTGGGGAAACAACCCGTCGATGTCCAACATCCTGGCGAACTTCGACAAGTCGCTGCACCCGGCCGCTCAGCACACCGGCTACTACAACGACCCGGACATGATGACAGTCGGCATGACCGGCCTGAGCGCAGCCCAGAACCGCACCCACATGGGCCTGTGGGCTGTCTCCGGCGCACCCCTGCTCGCGGGCAACAACCTGGCCACCATGAGCTCGTCGACCGCCTCGATCCTCACCAACTCCGAGGTCATCGGCATCGACCAGGATCCGCGCGGCCTGCAGGGCGTCAAGGTCGCCGAGGACAGCACAGGGCTGCAGGTCTTCAGCAAGATCCTCTCCGGCACCGGCAAGCGCGCGGTCCTGCTGCTGAACCGAACCTCCGCCGCGGCGAACATCACCGCACGCTGGGCGGACATGGGCCTGACCACCGCCTCCGCCACGGTGCGCAACATCTGGTCGGCCACCAACGTCGGCTCGTACGCGACGAGTTACACCACCAGCGTGCCCGCCGGCGAGGCAGTCCTGCTCACCGTCTCCGGCACGGAGGGTGCCGGAACGACGTACGAGGACACCACCTCGGCCACGACGCCGACGTTCACCGGCGTCACGACGACCGCCGCGGGCACGAAGCTGGTCGACATCAGCTACGCCAACGGCGGCTCCACGGCCCGCAAGGCGACGCTCCAGGTCAACGGCCAGTACGCGCAGACCCTTGCCCTGCCGCCCACGGGGCCGTCGAGCACCTTCCGCACCGTCTCCGTCCTCGCGCATCTGGCGAAGGGCTCGAACACGCTCACCTTTGCGGCGTCCGGCACCGCGCCCGACATCGACGCCGTCGCCATCCGCGCCATCCCGGGCACCAACGGCACCGCGATCGTCGGCACCGGATCCGGGCGCTGCCTGGACCTCTTCAAGAGCACCATCACCAACAACAGCCAGGCCGAACTGTGGGACTGCGGCGGAGGCCAGAACCAGACCTTCACCTCCACCTCGCGCGGTGAACTCGTCGTCTACGGCAACAAGTGCCTCGACGCCTACAACAGCGGCACCGCCAACGGCACCCGGGTCGTCATCTGGGACTGCAACGGCGGCACCAACCAGAAGTGGACGATCAACTCCAACGGCACCATCACCAACAACGTCTCGGGCCTGTGCCTCGACGCGGTCAACAACGGCACGGCGAACGGGACCCTGATCGACCTGTGGTCGTGCAACGGCGGAACCAACCAGCAGTGGACCCGCAACTGAGCCGCCGCTGACGCCAACTGACCGGCCGGGGGCGGCGGTCGGGAGAAATTCCGGTGCGCCGCCCGTGCCGGGTTGCCTAAACTCGCCACGAAATCGCGCGTCGCCGTCACGGGCGGCGCGCGTCGTGACGAGTGAGGGGAGCCGGCCGTGCGTTACCGCACCGCTGTCGTCGTTCCCCGGTCACAGTACGAGGTGATCCTGGTGTCTTCGGCTGCCCGGTACCGGCTGCGCGGCCGGGACCGGACGCCCGTGACGAACACCTGACCTCCGCCTGCCCGAGAGGTCTCGCTCCCGTCTGAACGGGGGCTCCTCGTCCGGGAATCGCGCCGCCCTTTCCAGCTCGTCCGAAAGGCCATGGGCCGTGCGTACCGACCTCCACCGACACTTCACCAACCCGCTGACCGCCGTCCGCAACCTGGGCATCCTCGCCCACGTCGACGCCGGCAAGACCACCGTCACCGAACGGATCCTGTATGTCACCGGGACCACCCACAAACGCGGCGAGGTCCATGACGGCACCACCGTCACCGACTTCGACTCCCAGGAGCGCGACCGCGGGATCACCATCTTCGCCGCGGCCGTGAGCTGTGCCTGGGACGGGCATCAGGTCAACCTGATCGACACGCCCGGCCATGTCGACTTCTCCGACGAGGTGGAGCGCTCGCTGCGCGTCCTCGACGGCGCCGTCGCGGTGTTCGACGCCGTCGCGGGCGTCGAGCCGCAGAGCGAGTCCGTATGGCGGCGGGCCGACCGGCATGGCGTACCGCGCATCGCCTTCGTGAACAAGCTGGACCGCGCCGGTGCCGACCTCGACACCGCGGTCGAGTCGATTCGGCGGCGACTGCATCCGGCGCCGCTGGTCGTCCAGTTGCCCATCGGCACCGAGGACACCTTCACGGGAGTGGTGGACCTGCTGCGTATGCGCTCGCTGGTGTGGGGCGACGGCAGTGACACGTTCGAGGAGGGCCCGGTGCCGGAAGGCCTGCGGGAGGAAGCGCACCGGCGGCGCAGGCTGCTGGAGGAAGCGGTGGCGGAACTCCACCCGGTCGCGCTGGAGGAGTTCTGCGACCGGTCCGCGCTCTGCGCGGCGACGCTGGCTTCGGCGCTGCGCGATCTGACCCGTACGGGGGAGGGCGTGGTGGTGCTGTGCGGCTCGGCCTACCGCAACCGCGGGATCGAGCCGTTGCTGGACGCCGTCGTGACCTATCTGCCCTCGCCGCTGGACGTGCCGCCCGTACGTGGTACGCACGGCGCGACGGTGCAGGAACGGGACGCCGACCCGACGGCGCCTTTCGTGGGGCTGGTGTTCAAGGTGAACGCGACCGCCACAGGGCGGCTGACCTACCTGCGGGTGTACGCGGGAACGGTGCTCAAGGGAGAGGCGGTGTGGGACGTGGGCGCGGGACGCAGCGAGCGGATCGGCCGGATCCTGCGCGTGCGGGCCGACCGGCACGCGGAGCTGGAGCAGGCGGTGGCGGGTGACATCGTCGCGGTGATCGGGCCGAAGTCCGCCCGCGCGGGAGCGACCTTGTGCGCTCCCACGGCGCCACTGCTTCTCGAACCGCCGACGGTCGCCGATCCGGTCGTCTCCGTCGCGGTCGAGGCCCGCAGGGGCACCGACACCGACCGCTTGGTGTCGGCGCTGACGCGCCTGGTCGAGGAGGACCCCTCGCTGGTCGTCCGCACCGACTCCGAGACCGGCCAGACGGTGCTCTCGGGCATGGGCGAGCTGCATCTGGAGGTGGCGGTGGAGAAGATCCGGCGCGCCCATGGGCTCGAAGTCGGTGTCGGACGGCCGAGGGTGGCCTACCGGGAGACGGTCGCCCGCGGGGTGTCAGGGCTGGTGTACCGGCACGTCAAACAGGACGGCGGCGCCGGTCAGTTCGCCCATGTCGTCCTCGACGTGGAACCGTTGGAGGCCGACCCGGGCGACGCCGACGGGAGCGCGGCGGGCTTCGCGTTCGCTTCGCGGGTCGTCGGTGGCCGGGTGCCGCAGGAGTACGTCCGCGCGGTGGAGGCCGGATGCCGGGACGCGCTCGCCGAGGGCCCCCTCGGCGGTCACCCGGTGACCGGGCTGCGCGTGACCCTGACCGACGGGGCGACGCACCCGAAGGACTCCTCGGAGATGGCGTTCCGTACGGCCGGCCGACTCGCGCTGCGTGAGGCACTGCGCGCCAGCGCGATGGTGCTCCTTGAACCGGTGGTGGAGGTCACCGTCACCGTGCCCGACGACGCCGTGGGCGGGGTGCTCGGCGACCTGGCGGCACGGCGCGGCCGGGTCTCGGGCTCGCTCGTGCAGGCGGGCGCGACGGTGATCAGCGCCACCGTGCCGCTGGCCGAACTGTTCGGCTACGCGACCCGGTTGCGCAGCCGCACCCGGGGCCGGGGAGTCTTCACCACCCGGCCCACCGGCTACGCCCCGGCACCGAGCCCGGCGTCCCACGGGACACCGAGCCGGTAGCGCGACGACGGCTCCGTCCTTGCGAGGGCGGGGCCGTCCCCCGTAGGCGGCCCCCCCCGCCCGCTCTCACCGGCGGGCGCGTGCCCGGGACTCGCGCGGCGGCCGGACGAACTGCAGCTCCAGCGCCGCCGGTGGTTCGGCGATGCCGGGCCCTCCGGCGGCTGCCCAGCCCAGCAGTTCCTCGGTGCAGTCGTCGTCCATGGCGAATCCGATCCAGGTCGCCCGGCCGCCCTTGCGCCGCCCGTCCCCGGACGGCTGCACCACGACGACGTTCGCCTGGTCACACGGTCCGAGACAGTCCGTCGTCCGCACGACGAACCGTCCTCCGGACGCCTCGGCGCCGGCCCGCAACCGCTCCAACTGCCAGGCATGGTCGCTGCCCGGGAACGTGCGCGGGTTGCCGCAGCAACAGCCCCTGCAGACGACAAGGGTGCAGGGGCGCGAACCGGCGGCGCCGATCGCCGCCGTACGAGAGCGTTCGCGCGGGGCGTTGAGTGTCACCAGGAGAGACCTTTCGGCGAGGGGCATCGACCGACACCGTACGAAACAGCTCGCGAGCGGGGCATGCGGCACCGTGCGGGCCTGTCCGCCGGGCGCCGATGATCACCGTACGAGAAGCCCTGTCCGCGCCGTCGACCGCCCCAGCAACCTCGGATCCACCCGCGCCGTCGACCGCCCCAGCGACCGCGGATCCACCCGCGCCGTCGACCGCCCCAGCAGCCTGAAGTCCTCATCGCCCTCGACTCGGCCGCCTTCGGCGACGCGGACGGTGCCAGCGCGGCCGTCGACGCCACCCTGAGCACCCTCAAAGGGTTGCCGTCGACGGACGGTGTGAAGGGAGTGCGCTACCCCGGCGAACGCAGTGCCTCGGTGGCCGTTGCACGTGCCGAGAAGGGGGTACCCGTGGCCCCGAAGGTGCGGCCCGAACTGACGGAAGGCACCGCCAAGTTCGGTATCACGCCGTCCGAGAGGCGATCGCAGGACTGACGCAGGCTCCACGAAGGGGGATCAGGACTGACGCAGGCTCCACGAAGGGGGATGGAGGGGCGGATGGCCGGGGCGTCCCGGTGTGCGGCGGGCGCCCTGGCCACCTCGTCCGCCCCGAGGTACGGGCCAGTTCAACCTGCGTCGGACGCACCAGCGTTGACGGCCTGCCGCACCCGGCGCGCGATCAGGGTGTAGACCTCCCGGGCCTTCTCGTCGTCGGTGCCGTCGTAGCCGTGATCCGCCTTCGGTACGTCGTGGTGCTCGACCAGAGCGCCCGCCTCCCGAAGACGCCCGGCGTAGCGTTCGCCCTCCGCCTTGAGGAGGTCGAACTCCGCCGTGATCACCAGGGCCGGGGCGATGCCCTTGAGATCCGCGGTGTCCGAGGGATGGGCCGGCGACACCAGCGGGTCGGCACGCCGGCGCGGATCCGGCACGTACGAGGTGTCGAAGACCTCTCCCATCCAGGGGCGGAGCAGCGGTTTGGCGATGGCGGCGCGCTTGTCCCTGGCGCTCGTCACAAGGTCGAGCGGCGGGTAGTGGAGGACCTGCAGCGCGATGGAGGGACCACGCTCCTCGAGGGCCTGGCGGGCCACGGCCGCGGCGAGACCGCCCCCGGCGCTCTGTCCGCCGACGGAGAGCCGGCCGCCGTCCCAGCCGTGTTCGTCGCCGTGCGCGGCGATCCACCGCACGACCTCGAAGGCCTGAAGGGGCGGAGCGGGAAAGGGATGCTGCGGGGCGACGACGTAGTCCACGTTGATCACGGCCACACCCGCCTCGGCGGCGAGGCAGCGGCACAACGGGTCGTCCAGCTCCGTCAGCGGCATCACATAGCCGCCACCGTGGAAGTTGACGTGCACCGGCGGAGGCGGACCCTCACTCGACGGTAGGTACACCGTGACCCGGGCCGGAGCGATCGAGGTCGGAACCGTCAACTGCCGTGCATGGCGCGGGTACTCGGGGAAGCGGGCGTGCGAAGCGGCCGCGGAGCCGCGGCCGTTCGCCCGCTTGTCCGCCAGCAGGGCAAGGCGTTGCATCGACTTCGCGGCGAAGGAGGCCACCGCCGGCCGGGCGAGGAGAGACATACGGTTCCGTTCGTCGAACCCGTGTCACCAATCGACAGGATTCCTGGCAATGGGTGGGGTGATGCTAGCACGGGCCTTCGAGTCCTCCGATCGCGCGCGGAGGCTACTGGAAGTCGCAACCCGGGTTGGCGGCGTCCTCGGAGAACGGGGCCCCGTGCGGCAGGACGTAGAGCACGTCCAGGACCAGCGGGGTGGTGCCGAGATTGCGGCCGATGTGGACGTGACCGGGGCCGGACGGCTCGGTGAGGGAGTCGCCTGCCCGGTAGAGGCCGTCGCGGACACAGGTCGAGTCGAAGTGACTGAGGGTGCCCTGCTTGACGTATCCGTACAAGGGGCCGTCGTGGTAGTGCCAGCCGGTCGCCTGGCCGGGCGGGATGGTGATCTCGCGGAGCGTGTAGTCCGTTGCGCCGACGGTCGTCCGCGCGAGGACCTTGGCGGTCACGCCCGGCCCTGGCGGAGTCGCGTGGGCGGGGCCGGTGACGAGGGACAGGCAGACGGCCGCGGTTCCGGCCAGCCCGGTGCGGAGCAAGGCGCGCATACGGTAAGTCCCTTCAGCGGGCGACGAGTTGGCGTCCCGCTGTGGAGTGTGACGCACCGCCGCCCGGGATTCCGGGACTTCGTCAGATCGGCACGCTCGGCATCCACAGGGTGAACGTCGCTCCCTTGCCCGGCCCCGGCGACGACGCGGTGACCTCCCCGTCGTGGGCGCGGGCGATACCCCGGGCGATGGTCAGCCCGATGCCGCTGCCGCCGGCCGGCGCGGGCCGCCCCGGGTGCTCAAGGCGTTCGAACCGGCTGAAGATCCGGTTCAGGTCGTTCTCGGGGATGCCGACACCGTCGTCCGTGACGCGGACGACGACACGGGGAGCGGGACCGGACTCGATGTCCACAAAGACCGACACGTGACCGTCCTCGTCGCACGCGGTCAGCGCGTTGCCCAGCAGGTTCACCAGGACCTGGGTGACCCGGTCGGGATCGCAGAACGCGATGACCGGTGTGCCGGCCACGATGGTCAGGGCGACCCGCTGGTCGTCGTACTGGGGGCGCAGCCGTTCCGCCGTGGCCCGGGCCAGCGCGGCGACGTCCACGTCCTCGCGGTGCAGGGCGAAGGCGCCCTCCTCGACGCGGGACAGGCTGGAGAGATCGGCGGCCAGCCTCCGCAGCCGGTCCAGGTCGTCGGTGAGCGAGGCGAACATCGCGTCGTCCGGCGTGAAGATGCCGTCGGCCATGCCCTCGATCTGACCGCGCAGGATGGTGATGGGCGTCCGCATCTCGTGCGCGATCTCGGAGACCAGCCGGGCCCGGCGGCGCTCGGTGCCGGCGAGCGTCGACGCCAGCGTGTTGACGTCCTCGACCAGCGCGGCCAGGCCCGGCTCGCTCGGCAGGTCCAGGACGTCGTCGTAGCGCCCCTCGGCGAGCCGGTGCGTGGCGGCCCGGATGGTGTCCAGCGGACGCACCAGGAACCGGGAGAGCACGACGGCCGCGAGGACGGCCGCGCCCAACCCGATCCACAGGCCGACCACGTCGGGGTCGATACGACGGTGTCCGGGGCCGTTGATCAGCTCCCTGGCCGCCGATGTCGCTCCCAGCGCCACGAGCAGGACCGCGACATGGGAGAGCACCAGACGGTTGCGCAGCGACAGACGGGAGTGGAGCCGGCGCAGCCGGGCCCGCCATGCGCGGGACTGCGTGAAGTCGTGTCCTTCCATCGGTCACCGTCCGTCCGGCGCGGCAGGTTCGTCAGCGGCCTCGGCCGGGCGGCCGACGAACCGATAGCCGACCGTGCGGACCGTGCCCACGAACCGGGGCGCACTCGCGTCGTCGCGCAGCGCGCGACGCAGCGAACGAATATGGACGTCCACCACTCGTTCGTCGCCGAAGAAGTCCTCGCCCCACACCTGCGCCAGCAGGCCGCGCCGGGTGAAGACCCGTCCGGGGGCGCGGGCCATGGACGTCAGCAGGTCGAAGTCGAGGGCGGACAGCTCCGCCGGGCGCTCGCCGTCGACGAGGACCGCCCGTGTGCCGGGATCGATGGTGAGACCGGCGAAGCGCAGCGTGCCGTCGTCGACCGGGCTCGCTTCGGTGCCGGTGTCCGTACGCCGGAGGATGGCCCGCACCCGCAGGGCCAGCTCGCGCGGGCTGAACGGCTTGGTCACGTAGTCGTCGCTGCCGGTGGTGAAGCCGATGAGCCGGTCCACCTCCTCCGTCCTGGCGGTGAGCATGATCACCGGGACCTGGCTGGACTGCCGGATGCGGCGCAGCACCTGGAATCCGTCGAGGCCCGGCAGCATCACGTCCAGGACGACCAGATCCGGCCGGTCCTCGGTGACGCACTGAAGACCGGAGGGCCCGTCGGCGGCTTCCAGGACCTGGAACCCGTCGGCCTCCAGATAGCCGCGTACGGTCATACGGATCTTGGGTTCGTCATCCACGACCAGAACGCGCTGTGTACTCATCGTGCTCGCTTTCGTTCACAGGCGTGGTGCGGGAACCGGACGCCGCGGATCGTCCGGTGGCCTGGAGGTAGAGGTCCTCGAAGGTGCCCAGCGTACGGCGGATGTCGTGCGAGGCGACGATCTCCCGGCTGGCCTCGCCCATCCGCCGCCGGACCTTCGGGGTGTCGAGGAGTCTCGTGAGGGCCGCCGCGAGGGCGGGGATGTCGCCCGGCGGGAAGAGGTATCCGTTGCGGCCGGGGTGCACCAGGTGCGGCAGGGCCATCGCGTCGGCGGCGACGACGGGCTTGCCGGCCGCCATCGCCTCCATGGTGACCAGACTCTGCAGTTCGGCGGTGCCCGGCATGCAGAAGATGTCGCAGCGGGCGTAGGCGTCCAGGACCTCCTGGTCGGTGGCCAGGCCGTGGAAGGTGACCCGCTCCCGGATGCCCAGGTTCTGTGCCAGTTCCTCCAGCTCACGGCGGCAGGAGCCGTCGCCGACGATCTCGCCCCGCACCGTGAGCCGTTCGGGCAACAGCGCCAGCGCGCGCAGGAGTTCGTGGACGTTCTTCTCCTTGTCGAGCCGTCCCACGAACAGCACGCGGGCTTCCGCGTCCTCGCGCGGCGCGTCCGGCTGGGAGAAGCGGTCCAGGTCCAGGCCGCACGACACGGCGCGGGCGGGGATGTCCAGGCCGTTGTCGTGCAGGAGCCGCACCGCCCTGGCCGTGGGTGCGGTGACCGCGTGGGCGCGGCGGAAGACCCGTACGAGATCGCGCCAGGCGAACCGGCAGGCGGCCTCCGCGAGCCGGGCCGGAAGCCGTGTGTAGCCGAGCAGGTTCTCCGGCATGAAGTGGTTGGTGGCCACCACCGGAATCCCGCGCCGGTGTGCGGCGCGCGCCAGGGTCCGGCAGACGGAGAAGTGCGACTGGATGTGCACCACGTCGGGGGAGAGCTCCGCCAGCAGCCGGTTCGCCGGCTGGGACACCTGCCAGGGCAGGCAGACGCGGAAGGTCGGGTGGAAGGGGGTGCGGTGCGAGGGCACCCGGTGCACGGTGATGCCCTTCTCCACGGCGGTCCCGGGGCCGGCTTCCGTCGCGGGGCAGACGACGTGGACGTCGTGTCCCCGGCCGATGAGTCCCTCGGCGAGCCGCTGGGCGAAGTTCGCGGCGCCGTTCACGTCCGGCGGGAAGGTGTCGGCGCCGATGACGACGCGCTGCGGTCGGGGGCCTTGCATGGCGTACTCCTGTGAGGGTGCGGTGCGATCGGCGGTGAGGTGGGGAAAGGGGGTGGTACGGGTGATGTGGAGCACGCCCGCGAGGGCGAGTGCCCAGCAGGCCAGCCCGGTGCCCGCGGTGGCGGGGGAGAGACCGGGCGCCTCACCGAGCAGACCGACCCCGATGACGACGGCGATGAAGGGGTCGACCAAGGTGAGGCAGGCGACCGTGACCTCCGGCGGGCCCGCGGCCTGGGCACGCTGGGTGAGCCAGAAGCCGGCGAGCACGGTGAGGACCAGCGCGGCGAGGGTCCCGCACAGGACGCCGCCGAAGCCGTATGAGGTGAACTCCTCGCTCGCCGCCCGCACCAGCACCGACATACAGCCGTACGCGCTCCCCGCGCCCACGGCGCGCGCCAGACAGCGGCCCGGCCCCCGCAGCGATGCGCTGAGCACGGCGCAGCCGGTCACGATCACGAGGACCAGCAGCCCGGCCCACAGTTGGGCCGACGGTGTGACGGAGGTGGCGACGGTGACCCGCGAGGCGATCAGCGCGAAGGCCCCGGTGCCGACGACGATCGCGGCCAGCGCGAGTCCGGTGGCCCCCTCGAGCCGGGCACGGCGGGTGCGCAGCCCCCACAGCACGCTCACCACGACGGCACCCACGCCCAGCGGTTGCACCACCGTCACGGGCGCCAGCCGCAACGCGGTGACGTGCAGGGCAGCGCCGGCTCCCAGCAGGGCCAGACCCGCCAGCCAGCGCGGTCGGCGGACCAGCGCGGGCAGCCCGGGCGCGGGATCGGCGGACGTCTGGTGCGTGGCCTCGTACTGCAGCAGCGCGCCCGCCGCGTAGCAGCACGCGTCCAACATGCCGAGCACGATGGCGAGTACGGTCATCGGCGGTCCTGACCGCCGCGCAGCGCGTCGGCCAGCGCGAACAGCAAGGCGATCTCCAGGCCCAGCGTCACCCGCTCGGCCAGCCCGAGCAGCCGGGCGGCCCGCACCGCCGCGGGGTCCGCCGGGCGCGTGGCGCTGACGTGCGTACCGAGGAAGAGCAGCGCGGAAGCCGAACTCGCCCAGGACAGCGTGCGTATCCGGGCCGCCCGACGGTGGCCGCGCAGCCGGCCGGCCAGCAGCAGACCGGCGGCGGGCAGCGCGGCCAGCGACGCGCCCGCCGCGTGCCGATGCACCAGTCCGCTCAGGGACTCGACGCCGCCCGCCGGATCGGTACGGCAGACCGCGCAGAGCGCGAGCCCGGCGCAGGCCACCCCCAACGCGGCAGGGGCAACGGTTCCGACGGGCAGCCGGCTGTGCAGCAGCCCGGCAAGCACCGCCGCGGAGCCCGCGGCGGCGGATCCTACGCAGGCCGTGAACAGCGCCGCGGCACCGTCGTGCAGCGCGTAGTCGCTGAGCGTCTGTCCGACCGGATCCACCTGCTCGGCCCACCCGAGGTGGAGCAGCGCTGCCAGGGCGACCGATCCGGCGAGGGCGGTGTGCGCCGCCGACGTGAGCCGCTTCGGATCAGGGGGGACGCCAGCGGCCCGCGGCGAGAGGAATGCGTGCATGGCGGCCAGCCAACCGGCGAGCGATAAGGCGCGTACCACTGGCCGTATGAAGCTTCCGTGAAGCGACCTCTGAAGCAGCCATGAACCGCTGCCCCGACATCGGCCGGCCGCCGCACCACGCGGACGCGCTCACCGGCCCGGACCGATGGGCGCGCACAGAGAGACCGCTGACGCCAGCTCTTCGGCTTGCGACGGGAGCAGTCCATGGTGAGTCCGTCGCGCCGACACCACTGCTGGTAGCCGGAGGTGAAGGGACCGCCCGCCCAGTCGAAGGCGTCGTCGGCGGTTTCACGGTGGCCGAAGTGACACTGGGGGAGGCGTCGTCGAGCGTGTCGAAGTTCTTGGCGGCCGGCTCGGCGCAGGTGAGCTTCGGTGCGGTGACCGGCAGGTCCTGTCCGGCCGTGCTCGTGGTGTCGGCCGCGTTGCTGACGGTGGTGCCGGTCGTCGCGACGGCGCCGGCCGAGCCGGAGAGGACTACGAACCTCGGTCCGAATCCTCCCGCCGAATCGGTGTCACCCGGCAGACCGCACAGCCGGCCATGCACGGGCTGATCGGGATGGGTCCCCTGGCGCAGGCGCCGGACCCGGCTTCCGCCCGCACCCTGAAGTGCCGTGGGCACAGCGCCCGGGCCCGAGACGGGATGGCCTCAGGGAAGCAGCAGCGTCTTGATGGCGCGGCGTTCGTCCATGGCGCGGTAGCCCTCGGCGACCTGGTCGAGGGGGAGGGTCAGGTCGAAGACCTTGCCCGGGTTGATGCGGCCGTTCAGGACGCGGTCGATGAGGTCGGGCAGGAACCGGCGTACGGGGGCGGGTCCGCCGCGCAGGCCGACGTGTGAGAAGAACAGCTCCTGGCCGTTGATCTCCACATCGTGCGGGACGCCGACGAAGCCGACGTTGCCGCCGGGGCGGGTGGAGCGCAGGGCCTGCAGCATGGACTCCTGGGTGCCGACGCATTCGAGGACCGAGTCGGCACCGATGCCTTCGGTGAGCTCCTTGATCCGGGCGATGCCCTCGTCCCCGCGCTCGGTGACGATGTCCGTGGCGCCGAACTCGCGGGCGAGGTTCTGCCGGGAGGCGTGACGGCTCATGGCGATGACGCGGTCGGCGCCCAGTTCCTTGGCGGCGATGACGCCGGACAGGCCGACCGCGCCGTCGCCGACAACGACGGCGGTGGAGCCGGGTTCGACCTCGGCGGCGACGGCGGCGTACCAACCGGTGCCCATCACGTCGGACAGTGTCAGCAGGCTCGGGATCAGCTCCTGGTCCGGCTGCTCGGGGGTGGCGACCAGGGTGCCGTCGGCGTGCGGGACGCGGAACGCCTCCGCCTGACAGGTGCTCATGAACTCACGGTGCACACACGAGGACTGATACCCGTTGCGACAGTTGGGGCAGGTGTTGTCCGAGGTGGCGAACGACCCGATGACGAACTGGCCGGGCGTGACGGAGGTGACGTCGCTGCCGACCGCCTCGACCACGCCGACGTACTCGTGGCCCATCGGGTGGGGTTCGGTGACCGGGTTGATACCGCGGTAGTCCCACAGATCGGAGCCGCACACACAGGTGGCGACGGTACGTATGACCGCGTCGGTCGAGGTGACGATCTTCGGGTCGGGGACGTTCTCCACCCGAATGTCACCGGGCTTGTGAATGATGGTTGCGCGCATGATGGCTTCTCCGATCCTGAGGGGTTGAGGGGGGTGTCAGAGGAGTCATGGGCGGACGCGGGTGCTGACGCGGGGGCCGTTGTACTCGTCGTCGGCGACGTGCTCGAGCCAGGTGTTCTCAGGGCCGCCGCCGGGTCCGGGGTTCTCCCACAGCGCCAGGTGGATCATGAACTGGTCGGGGGCGGCGCCGTGCCAGTGCTCCTCGCAAGGCGGCGTGTGGACCACGTCGCCGGGATGGGCTTCGAGGAGGTCGCCGCCGCGGGACTGCATGAGGGCGATGCCCTCCACGATGTACAGAGTCTGACCCAGACCGTGCGAGTGCCAGGCGGTACGGGCGCCAGGGGCGAACTTGACCATGTTCGCCCGGGCTCGGGACGGCTCCTCGCCCCGGTAGATGACGTCGAACCAGACGTCACCGGCGAACAAGTCGGCCGGACCCTTGCCGGTCGGAGGCTGCTTCAGGAGTTCCATCGTGATCTCTTTCTTCTTGGTGTCAGCCGACCTGGCCGGACTCGTCGACGATGCCCTTGAGCTGAGTGATCGCGGTCATCGCGTTGGGCCAGCCCGCGTAGAAGGCCAGATGAGTGATGGCCTCGACGAGCTCCTCCCGCGTCAGCCCGTTCTCCAGCGCCCTGCGCAGGTGGAAGCCGAGCTGCTCGGTGCGGTACAGGGCGGCCAGCGTGGTGACCGTGACCAGGCTGCGATCGCGCGGCGACAGACCCGGGCGCTCCCACACGTCGCCGAACAGGACCCTGTCGGTCAGCTCCACGAGCTTGGGCGCGAATTCGCCGAGCGCCTGCGGGGCGACGGCCTTCTCTTCAGCCATGGGGGGCTCCTTGCGTTAGCGGGTTCGGGCCGAATACGGATACGCGACCACGCCCAGCTGGTGGCGGCCGGTCGGCGTGGGTGCATTTACGCCCAGTGGGTAGCGGCCGGTCCTCGTGCGTGCATTTACGCCCATCGGGTGGCGGCGGCCGGTCGTCGTGCGTGCATTTTCCGTGCGGCACAGGAAGTACCGAATGAAGGAAACAATCACACCCACTCGCTTCGGTGCTTTCCGATGACCAGTGTCGTCCCGCTCATCGACCTTGCCACGATCGCGCGCGCCCGCAAAGAGGAGAATTCCATCCCGGGAAGAGAACATCCAGGGAGAAAACCTTCCCCCCCTTCCGTCCGACGAACGGTGCCACACTGGCCGGCATGACCAGCAACGCCCATCTCAACGAGCTGGGGGAGTTCCTCAAGGCCCGGCGCGCCGAGCTCAGCCCCCGCACGGTCGGACTGCCCGACACCGGAGGGCCCCGGCGGGTGGCCGGCCTGCGCCGCGAAGAGGTGGCCCTGCTCGCCGCCATCAGCACCGACTACTACACCCGACTGGAGCAGGGCCGCATCCAGGCGTCCGCGTCCGTACTGGCCGCCCTCGCCGGGGTCCTGCACCTCGGCGACGACCAGCGCGACTATCTGTTCGAGCTGGCCGGGAAGGGGATCGCACGGCCCCGCCGACGTACCGTGCAGAAAGTACAACCGCAATTGCAACGGCTGCTCGACGACCTCACCGCGACCCCGGCCATGGTTGTGGGGCGACGTATGGACGTCCTGACGTGGAATCCTCTGGCCGCCGCCCTGGTTACCGATTTCGCGGAAATCCCGGAAAAGCAGCGCAATTATATTCGGCTGCTCTTCACCGACCCCGCCATGAAGTCGCTGTACCCGGAATGGGAGACCGTCGCCCGGGGCGCTGTCGCGCAGCTGCGAATGGAAGCGGCCAAGTACCCCGACGACCCACGGCTGACCGCCCTCGTCGGGGAGCTGTCGGTGCGGGACGCCCACTTCCGGCAGTGGTGGGGAGCCCACCACGTCTCCGCCCTCACCGTGGGCACGAAGACGCTCAACCATCCGGTCGCCGGCGAGCTCGTCCTCGACTGGGACACCCTCACCTGCAGCACTGACCCCGACCAGCAGGTCATCATCTGGACCGCCGCGGCCGGCACACCCACCCACGAGCGACTGCGCTTCCTCGCCTCCTGGGCCGCCGAAAGCCGCGAGCCCATACGGCCCCGATCGGTCGACTGATCCCGCCGAGGTCGCGTCGATCTTCGGGCGCTGGCGGACAACTGACCGACCACGGGGCGAGCGGCCACGAATTCCCATTGCCCTCCCTCACCCCAGGATGCTGGAGTGAGCCCCATGGATCACGTAGCGGTACTGGCCCTGTTCGACCGGGACATGCGGGAGGGCGCGCGCCCCGACGCACCAGGAGCCCGGGTCGAGCGCGTCGGAAAAGTGGTACGCCAGGTCGGCGCCGAGCGGGGCTGGAACGGGGTGATCTGGTCGGATCTGGACGGGGCGAGCGTTGACGCGGCCATCACCGACCAGATCCGCTACTACTCCGAACTCGGTCGGGAGTTCGAATGGAAGCTGTACGGGCACGACAAGCCGGAGGATCTGGGGCAACGTCTGCGCGCGGCCGGATTCACCGCCGAGCCCGAGGAGACACTGATGGTCGCCGAGCTGGGCGATCTGGCACTCGACGCCGAGCCCCCCGAGGGCGTACGGCTGCTTCCCGTCACCGACCGCGCGGGCGTCGACCTCGTGGCCGACGTACACGAACAGGCCTTCGGAACGGACGGCACGCGGCTGCGTCACCAACTGCTCGCCCAGCTCAACAGCGCCGCGGACACGGTCGTCGCCGTCGTGGCGCTCGCCGGTGACATACCGGTCAGCGCGGCCCGGATGGAACTCCTGCCCGGCACCCGCTTCGCCGGACTGTGGGGAGGCGGCACCGTCGAGGCCTGGCGCGGCCGAGGGATCTACCGCGCCCTCGTCGCCCACCGTGCCCGCGTCGCCGCGGCCCGCGGCTACCGGTACGTGCAGGTCGACGCCTCCAGCCAGAGCCGCCCCATCCTCGCCCGCCTGGGCTTCCAGCCGCTGACCACGACGACACCGTACGTCTATACGAGGTGACGCTCGTCGCGGTCGACGGGACGATGTCACATCCCGGCACCCCCGAACCGTCGCATGCGCATGACGACGAACCAGAGCATCCTCCTGGCCGGCGCCAGCGGCGTTCTCGGTCGGCACATCACCCGGGCCCTGACCGATGCGGGCCACAAGGTCACCGGCCTCGGCCGCGGCCCGGCTCACGGCGTCCAGGCCGATCTGATGGACCGCGACGCGCTGCTGCGCGCCGTCGACGGGCAGCACTTCGACACGGTCGTCGTCGCCGCGACCGCCCTGCGCAAGGCGCCCCTACGCCATCGCGGCATGTACGCGACCAACGCACTGCGCATCGACGGCACCGCCCACCTCATCGAGGCCGCACGGGCCACCGGCGCGCGGCGACTCGTCGCCGAGTCGATGGTCTTCGGGTACGGATACGGCGACTACGGAGACCACGTCCTCACCGAGCACGACACCTTCGGCCCGAAGGGCACCACCGCGCAGCTGGAACAGCACATCGCGGCCATGCGCATCAAGGAGCAACTCACCGTTGGGGCCGAGGGGTTGGAGGGAATCGCGCTGCGCTTCGGCCTTTTCTACGGCCCCGGCGGCACCGACGCCATCCTGTCCATGCTGCGCAAGCGGCAGCTCCCCGTCGCCGACGACGCGGGCCGGGTCCTGCCGTGGATCGACCTGGTCGACGCGGCGAGTGCAGTCGTCGCCGCCGTCGAAAGCGGCCGCCCCGGCCAGGCCTACAACATCACCGACCGCACCCCCCTGGGCTTCGCCGCCCACGTCCGCGCCGTGGCCCAGCGGTTCGGCCTGCCGAAGCCGATGACCGTACCGCTGTGGCTGATGAAACCCATGTCGTACGCGCAGGTGATGATGCGGACGACCATGCGGGTCTCCTCGGCGAAGGCGGAGCGGGAACTGGGCTGGACCCCCACCTATCCGTCCTGCTACGACGGGATCGCCGCGCTCAAGGCGACGGTGTGAGCCGGTCCGTTCAGCATGATCTAGCGCGGAACCCCGGGCGTTCACGTCCGGGAGGAAGCGCTTCTCTGGACTGCTCTGACTCGCGCGCGTGCATGGGTCTGCACTGTTGGCCTCAGCCGTCTACTGCGGGCGCTGCTGGTTTTCGATGTACTCCTTGATGATGCTGAGCGGGGCGCCGCCGCAACTCGCCGCGAAGTACGAGGGTGACCAGAAGTGCGCGCCCCACAGGTACTTGCGGATGTGGTCGGGGTACTCCTGGCGGAGTCTGCGGGCGGAGACGCCTTTGAGGGAACCGACCAGCTTGGAGACCGAGACCTTGGGCGGGTAGTGCACGAGGAGGTGGACGTGGTCCTTCTCGCCGTTGAACTCGACCAGTTCGGTTTCGAAGTCGGCGCAGACGGCTCGCATGACTTCC